>JAFLEG010000006.1:0-9255 GCA_017302195.1 Verrucomicrobiota bacterium | reverse complement strand
GCCCGGACGGGAGAGCATCCGGCGCTTCCTGGCCCGCGGACAGGCGATGGGCGTGCTTCCCGCGGCCCCCCCCCTGGAGTTCGTTGCCTAGCCCGGATAGTTCACACCCGTTCTGCTGCGGCTGGCTGCAAGCCCGTCTGGCGGCGTTGGCCTCGCGTTCCTCACCGGACAGTATGTCCCCATACAGCCCGCCTCGGAATCGCTTCGGCCGCCTTGCCAGACGGGCTTTCGCTGCGCCTCGCGACGAAAGAGTGTGAACTATCCGGGCTAGCACATGCGCAGCCTGCGCGGCTCCTGCCGCTACGGGACGAACAGGCGCTCCAGACCGGTCCAATGCCGGTTCGGAGACACCAGGGCCAGACTGCAGTGGGCGGGTCGCAGGAAATCCCGCGCCACGGACAGCACCTGGGACGGGGTCACGGCCGTCACGGCATCCTGGAACTCTCGGGGAGGGACGACCCGTCCATACCCCAGCCACTGCTCGCCCAGGGTCATCATCTGGTGCTCGGTGCCTTCCAGCAGCAGTTCGTGCTGGCCCAGGACATAGTCACGCGCCCGGCGGAATTCCGTCCGGTCCGGTGCCGCGGTGGTCATCCGCCGGAGTTCCGTCCGGATCAGCCGGAGGGTCCTGGGCACATCCTCCGGATCCAGCCCCGCCGAGATCACCAGGTCGCCGCAGTCGTCCCAGAAGCTGGTGCTGGACGCGATGTTGTAGGTCAGGCCATGCGTCTCCCGCACCACCTGGAAAAGTCGCGAGCTCATGTTCTCCCCGAGCAGCACGCTCAGGAGCCGCACCGCGTGACGCCGCGGGTCGTGACGAGAGCAGGTGCGGATGCCCAGGCTCATGTTGGCCTGCTCGGCTGTCATGGAGACCCCCCGGAATCGGGGCGACGTGCCGGGGACCGGCGCCGGCTGGTACGCCGGCCGGCTCCCGTTGCGGAAATGACGGCCCTGCCGGCGCACCTGTCGCACCAGGGCGTCATGATCCACGTCCCCCGCGGCGGCGATCACCGTGGCGCCCGTCACATAGTGCGAGTCCAGATAGCGGAGGAAGTCGTCGCGCCGCAGATCGTCCAGGGAAGTGCGGGTGCCCACCACGGGGCGTCCGAGCGGATGCCGGGGAAACTGGAGCGCATTCAGCAGGTCATGCACCCGCTCCGCCGGTTGATCGCGATACATGGCGATCTCCTCCCGGATCACATCCCGCTCGCGCACAATCTCCCGCGGGTCCAGCCGCGAATGGAGGAACATGTCCAGGAGGACCTCGACCAAGTCGGGCCTCCTTGAGGCGCCGGCCCGCGCATAGAAGCAGGTATGCTCCTCATCCGTGAAGGCATTCAGGTAGCCGCCGACGCCCTCCACCGACTGCGAGATCTGCGCCGCGCTGCGGCGGGCCGTCCCCTTGAACAGCAGATGCTCGATGAAGTGCGAGATGCCGTTCTGCGAGGCGGGTTCGTGGCGCCCCCCGACGCCCACCCACAGCCCCACCGCCACACTGGCCCGCATCGGAAGCGCCGTGCTCAGGACGGTCAGGCCATTGTCGAGCCGGGTCACGCGGCGCCCCAGGGCCGCGGAACGATCGGTGCTCATCGGAAGGCGGAAGGCACCTGATCCGGCACGCCGACGCTGCGCCGGTACTCCAGCACCCAGGCCACGGCCTCCGCCGGGTTGTCCGTCACGCGCAGCAGGTCGAGATCGCCGGGCGAAATAAGCTGCCCCGGCTCCAGGGTGGTGCGCATCCAGTCCAGCAGCCCCTTCCAGTAGGCGCTCCCAAACAGGATCAGCGGAAACGAGGGAATCCGCTGCGTCTGCACCAGGGTCACCACCTCGAACAGTTCATCGAGCGTGCCGAAACCGCCGGGCATGAAGACGAAGCCCATGCTGTACTTCACCAGGCACACCTTGCGGGTGAAGAAGTAGTGGAAGTTGATGCCGAGGTTGGCGTAGCGGTTGCCCTTCTGCTCGAAGGGCAGCTCGATGTTGAGCCCGACACTGGGCACGCCCTTCACATGGGAGGCGCCGCGGTTGGCCGCCTCCATGATGCCCGGTCCGCCGCCGGTGACCGTGGCGATCCCCTGCCGGGCCAGTCCCTCGCACAGCGCCACCGTCGCCTTGTAGTAGGGGTCGTCCGCCTTGGTCCTCGCACTGCCGAAGACCGTGACTGCCGCGCCCAGGTGGGAGAGCGTGTCGAAGGAGTCCACAAACTCCGCCATGATCTTGAAGACCCGCCAGGGATCCTCGGCCAGGCGGACCGCTTTCGTTTCAGACATCACCCGACTCTACCGCGCTCCTCCCCGTGGCGCGACCCCGGAAAACCGGCGTTCCGCCCGTCGCATGTCTGGACTCCGGAGGGTGGCCGCACCGGGCTTCATGGAGATCGAGGCCGGCGCAGCGGCCTGCTGATGACATCCATCCGCGAACCGCGAGTGGAAGTTCCGAAGGGCCGCCGTGTACCGGGCCGGCCCAGGATCTCCGGACGATCGGACTTGCCCCGATCTCCTGAACGTAATGTGCCCTATTCGCACGCTGCCAGCCGGTGGCGCTCCCGCAGGTCGCGCCACGGCGCCTGCGCAGAGACGTCCACCGTCGCCGGTTCCGCCGCCTCGGCCGGACTCAGGATCGCCAGAAAAACCAGCGGTTCGTCGTGGGGATTGTAGGTCCCGTGCACCTCGCCCTTGGGAATCAGGACCATCTCGCCGGGGCCGAGGATCCGGTGGGACTCGCCGCACCACTGCTCGGCCCTTCCGGAGATCACATAGATGATCTCCTCCCGGGTCGGATGGTGGTGGAAGGGATGGCTCCTTCCCGGGGCCATGGTGGCCCGGACGAGCAGCAGGTCGCGGCAGGGGACGACATCGGGCCGGGACAACCACTCATTGACGGTGAATGTCGTGGGTTCGACGAGGCCTTCCGCCTGAGTCACGAACCGGCGTGTGGCGATGGCGGGGGGGAGGTCGGGCATGGACTGGATGAGATCCGGAATGCTGTGGGAGGAACGCTCAGGCGCCCGGCGCCGGGCGGAGGGACTTCCAGGGTTCACTGGCGCTGACATCCACGGCAAACGGCCCGGTGCACGCTGCCGGAGACAGAATGGCCAGAATCACCGCGTCGCCCCGCCCGGCGTTGAAGGTGGCGTGCACCAGTCCGCGCGGGATGTGGGCCACCTCCCCGGGTTGGAGCACCCGGCGCTCGCGCTCCACCCACTGCTCCACCTCGCCCTCCAGCACATAGATGATTTCCTCCAGTTCCGGATGGGTGTGAAAGCCGTGCCCCTCGCCGGCCGGGAGGACGGCCCGGCACAACTGCAGATCCCGGGCATCGGCGATTTCCGGCCGCGTGAGCCAGTAGTTGGTCCGCCCCTTGTATTCCTCCTGGAGGGCTTCCGCCGTGGTGATGAACCGGTGAGCCATGATGTGCCTTGGACATAGCACAGGGGATCTCGGGGCGTCGAACGGGAATCCCGGTTCCGGTCGGTTGCCGATGCCTCCGGCGGTTGTGGGCTGCCTGGTGGCAGGTCGGTCCGGAAAGGCCTCACATCGCGGCGCAACCGATGCCAGGAGCCGGTATCGGAAAGAGGTGATCTCAGGGGTGTCTCCTGGCGGATCCTCGCCGGCGCAAGAGGATCGGCATGGAAAAGTATCACTCTGGCCTTGGCCTCCCGATCCGGATGCGGGTTAGCTTCTCCCTCCGTAAGCCATGGTTGCGCACCGTGATTCGTCGTCCCTCCCGTGGGAGCCGCGCCGGGTTTGGTCCCGGATCCCTCCGGCATGAAGAAGTCCCCAGCTCCTCTTCGAGGCCTGCTGGCCGCGTGTCGTCCGATGCGGTTTGAGCCGCACGACATCGCCGCACAGCTCGATGCCCGGGGACACTACCGGGTGGCCCTCACCCCGGAGTTTCCCCTGTCCATCAAGCGGTTTCGGTTCACCTCCCGACGCCACACGCCGGGTCAGACCTGGCATGAGCGTCTGGAGCTGTTCCTGCCGCTCGACGGCCCCACCCGCTTCCGGATGGGCGACCAGAACCTGGAGCTTGCGGCCGGTGACCTGCTGGTGGTGGACAACCTCAAGCTGCACCACGTCGTGGATTTTCCGGGTTTCGACACCCGGGTTCTCGTCATCAGCTTCCTGCCCGAGTTCGTCTATTCCCTCGGGTCCCCCTCCGGGGACTACACGTTTCTCCTGCCCTTCTACTCAAAGCTCGACCACCACCCCCACATCCTTCATCCGGGAGATGCCGCCGCGCCGGCCGCCTATGCGGCGCTTGTCCGCCTGCTGGAGACCTATTTCGGGTCTGATGAACGACCGTTCGTTCAGGCCGGATCCAAGGCCTACCTGCTGGAGTTGCTCTACCATCTGGCCGGGCATTTCCGGTCCAGCGAGGTGCTCAAGTGGGAGTTCATGCGGCAGCAGGAGCGGTCGCTCCGCCTGAAGAGGCTTTTTGACCACCTCCGGGAGCATGCCACGGAACGACTTTCCGTGGGCGACGCCTCACGCATGGTGGCCATGAGTCCGGCCGCCTTCATGAAGGCCTTCAAACAGGTGGCCGGGATGACCCTGGTCACGTACCTGAACCATGTCCGGCTGGCCCGGGCGGCCCAACTGCTTCGGGAAACATCGCATACCATTGCGGAAATCGCCGCCGAGACGGGATTTGCGGACCAGAGCTATTTTGACCGCCGGTTCAAGAAGGCCTTTGGAGTGGCGCCCAAGGTCTTTCGGGCGCGTCCGGGAAAGCCGGCTCCGCCAGGGCGCCCCGGGCTTGCGGGTTCCGCGACGGTGGAATAAATCCGGGGCGACGCTATTCTCCCCCCAGAACTCCCCAGAAATGACTCCCGCCACCCAGACGGTCCGCGTGCTGACCGTGGATGATGAGCCGCTCGGCCGAGAGCGTCTCCGCACCTTTCTGTCGCAGGAACGCGACATCTTCCATGTGGGCGAGGCCGCCAACGGGGAGGAGGCCATCAGCCGCATCCGCGAGCTGCGTCCGGACCTGGTCTTCCTCGATGTGCAGCTTCCGGGCTGCACCGGCTTCGGGGTGCTGGAGCGGCTGGGACAGGAGACACCGCCCGCGGTGGTCTTTGTGACGGCGCACGACGAGTTTGCGTTGAAGGCCTTCGACGTGCATGCGGTGGACTACCTGCTCAAGCCCTTCGGACGCGACCGCTTTCGCACCGCGCTCCAACGGGCCATGGATCGTCTGCGCACCGGCAGTTCCGGGGACCTCGCCCATCGGCTGAACGCGGTCCTGGCCCAGTTGCAGCCGCGTTCGAATCCGGGGGTGGAGCGCATTCCCGTGAAGTCCGGGGGCAAGGTGACCTTTGTCAACGTGCCCGATGTGGATTGGGTGGGGTCCGCGGACAACTACGTCGAACTGCACGTCGGCGCCCAGACCCATCTGGTCCGGGAGACCCTGACCGCCATGGAGCAGCGCCTGCCGCCCGGGCGGTTCATCCGCATCAGCCGGACCGCCATCGTGAACTCGGACCGGGTCAAGGAGCTCCAGCCGCTGTTCCACGGGGAGTACAGCGTGACCCTGCGCGATGGCACCCGGCTGACGCTGAGCCGCACCTACCGGGACCAGCTCCCGCGCCTGGGCATCCGCTGAGAGCCTGAATTCCCGCTCGTCCCCACCCCGCCCGTGGCGCAGCCTCCGGCCCGAGTGAATGACGACGGCACACGGGCGGCGAAGGGGTTTGTCGGGCTCTTCATTGCGACGCTGTTTCTCTACATCACCTTCTACGGAGGCTGCATGGCCTACCGCGGGCGGGGCGGTCCGTGGGCGGTGACCCAGGACAAGCTTGCGGACGGCACTCCGGTGCTCCGGATTGAACACCACAAGATTTTGTCCGCAGGGGCGGTCACCCTGACCTTTCCGGGGGAGACGGCACCCGCCCGCTTCACCAACGCCCCCTACCGGCGCATCTTCTCCCAGCCCAACACCAACATTTTCCCCTACGGGCCGGTGGAGTTTCTCGACACCACCTTCCTTCCCGGGTCCGTGGCGTTGGATGTCTTTGGGCACATTGTGGAGCTGGTGCCGCGGACGCTGTACCTCGACGGGCGGGACCTCGGCTGGACCCCGGGGACCAACATCCTGGTGCCGATGACGAGTAAAATTCCGCCCGAGGCGCGACCGAAGCGGAAGGCGAAATGAACCCCGCTACGCCGCCTTCATCCGGCGGTAGCGCCGGATGAGGTTGTTGGTCGAGCTGTCGTGCTTCAGACGCGGCGGCCGGTCGCCTTCCAGTTCGGGAATGATCCGCTGTGCCAGCGCCTTGCCGAGCTCGACGCCCCATTGGTCGAAGGAGTTGATGTCCCAGATCGCCCCCTGGGTGAAGACGCTGTGCTCATAGAGCGCCACCAGGCGTCCCAGGGTGGCCGGTGTCAGGCGGTCGGCCAGGATCGTGTTGGACGGCCGGTTGCCTTCGAAGACCCGATGCGGCACCAGCCATCCCGGCGTGCCCTCCGCGGACACCTCCGCCGCGGTCTTGCCGAAGGCCAGGGCCTCGGCCTGGGCAAAGACATTCGCCATGAGCATGTCATGATGGCGCCCCAGGGGGGTGAGCGCGTGGGCGAATCCGATGAAGTCGCAGGGGATCAGCCGCGTGCCCTGGTGGATCAACTGGTAGAACGAGTGCTGTCCGTTGGTGCCGGGCTCGCCCCAGTACACCGGACCGGTCTGGTACCGCACCCGTGCACCGTCGAGGGTCACCGACTTGCCGTTGCTCTCCATCGTCAACTGCTGGAGATACGCCGGAAATCGCTTCAGGTACTGCTCATAGGGCAGCACCGCGACGGTCTGGGCGTCGAAGAACTCGGTGTACCACAGGGAAAGCAGCCCCATCAGCGCCGGGAGATTTTTCTCGAAGGGCGCGGTCCGGAAGTGCCGGTCCATCTCGTGGAAGCCGTCCAGCAGTTCGCGGAACCGCTCCGGCCCGATGGCGATCATCGTGGACAGCCCGATGGCCGAGTCCATGGAGTAGCGTCCGCCCACCCAGTCCCAGAAACCGAACATGTTTGCGGTGTCCATGCCGAAGGCGGCCACCTTTTCGGCGTTGGTGGAGACTGCCACGAAATGCCGGGCCACCGCCTTGGGATCGCCGCCCAGGCCCTGCAGCAGCCAGTCCCGGGCGCTGCCGGCGTTGGTCATGGTCTCCAGGGTGGTGAAGGTCTTGGAGGAGACGATGAACAGGGTCTCCGCGGGATCCAGATCCCGGGTCGCCTCGACCAGGTCAATGCCGTCCACATTGGACACAAACCGGAACACGCGTCCGCGGTCGCTGTAGTGCCGCAGCGCCTCGAAGGCCATCACCGGACCGAGATCGGAGCCGCCGATGCCGATGTTGACCACGTTGCGGATGGGGCGTCCGGTGTGCCCCTTCCACTCCCCGCTGCGGAGGCGCGTGGCGAAGGCGGCCATGCGGTCGAGGACCTCGTGCACCTCGGGGACCACGTTGCGTCCGTCCACAAGGATCGAGGCGCCGCGCGGGGCGCGCAGCGCCACGTGCAGCACCGCGCGGTTCTCGGTGCGGTTGATCCTCTCGCCGCGGAACATGGCCTCCATGCGGTCCCGGACGCCGCATTCCTCGGCGAGGCGCACCAGCAGCTTCAGCGTCTCGTCGGTGACGCGGTTCTTGGAGTAGTCGAGAAAGAGGCCCGCCCCGGTGGCGGTGAGGCGCTGGCCGCGCTTGGGATCCCTCGCGAACAGGTCACGGAGATGGCGCGGCGCGACCTGGCGGTGATGCGCGGCGAGGGATTTCCAGGCAGGACGTTTGACCAGCGGGCTGGTGCGGGCGGCGGTGCTCATGCGGGGATCGGGGTGCGGACGGTTGGAGAATGATTCAGGCGACCACGGAGGGCGCGGCCTTTCGGACGCGCCGGGCGCGCGCCGGCTTCAATGCGGCGCCGGTTGCAGCGCCTTCCCACAGCCGGAAGCCTCCGAGGAAGGCGTTGTTGTTGTCCCCGGCGCGACAGCCCGGGGGCAGTTCCTTCAGCTTCTTCACGTTGCCGCCGCCCAGGACGATGTCGTCGGGTTCCAGCGCGGCGGCAAGGGTCTCGACGACGCGGCGAACCTCCTTGCGCCACTTCCGCTTCCCCAGCCTCTCGAAGCCGCGCAGGCCGACATAATCCTCGAAGGTTCCCTTTCTGTAGGGCAGGTGTGCCAGTTCCATCGGCTCCACCACGCCGTTGACGATCAGGCAGGAGCCCAGTCCGGTACCCAGCCCCAGAAACAGCATCTTCCCCTTGCGATAGCCGCCCAGGGCCTGCATGGCGGCGTCATTGATCACCTGCACCGGTTTGCCGAAGGCCTTGCGATAGTCGAAGCCCACCCAGCCGCGTCCGAGGTTGTGGGGTTCGGCGACCGGACGTCCGCGGTGCACAAATCCGGGATATCCGATGGAGACGGCGTCGTAGGGCCAGTTTCGGGTCATCGTGCGGACCTTGGCCACCATCTGGCGCGGGGTCATGCCGGGACCTGAGGGCACCTCGCGGCGTTCGGGTTGTCCCGTGGCCAGGACCTTCACGTGGGTGCCACCGATATCAATGACGAGCACTTTCATGGCAACAGGCGGACGACTTCCGGGGCGATAGGAAACGCCCGGTCCGGACCGTTGGCAAGATTGCCGGCGAAAACACCGTGAGGCCAGGGAGTGCGGGCGGCGCAGGTGGGACGAGTCTTCAGCAGACGCGTCGCTGCGAGTGGTCACGGTTCGCCCCACCCGGAGTAGGAGCCGACGCGAAATGGCTCAAACTTTCCTTCGGCCATGGAGATCCCGGCGGCCAGGGCGAGAGCCGACCAGGGCGGCGATGGAAGTCAGAGTTCTCGTGACCTCGTCCCTGATGGCCTCTCCTTCATCCCTCATCGTTCGTCCTTCCCTCCTGGGTTTGACGGATTCCGGCATGGGAGACAGGCTGACGGCATGATACCGCGGTCCGGCTCTGGGATTCTGTTGCTCGTGCTGTGGACTTTCCTCCTGACGCCCACCCGGGCAGCGGACGCGATTCCGATCAACGAGGACGAGGCGGCGGTGCCAGCTTACCAGTTGCCCGATCCGCTGGTGTTCGAGTCGGGACGCGTCCTCACCAACAAGTCGTCGTGGCCCTGGCGGCGCCTCGAACTGCTCGACCTGTTCTCCGACCATGTCTATGGCCGCACGCCATCGAACCTGCCGCGTCGCAAGGCGGCGGTGCTCTCAATTGAGCGCAACGCGCTGGGCGGTCTCGCCACGCGGAAGCTGGTCCGGATTCCCCTGAC
>JAFLEG010000598.1 GCA_017302195.1 Verrucomicrobiota bacterium | reverse complement strand
CTGATCGAGCCAGACGGGTTTGCGGGTGAAGTCGCACTGGGCGGTGCCGCCCTGCTTGTCCTGAAGGGTGTGCGCCAGACCATTGGACCACTCCAGCGGGGCCACGCCAAAGGGGTTGGCATCGGAGGAGAGCACCACCGACTGGCCCTGGGTGTCGGCGGGCGACGGCCCGAGCATCTGGGCCATCATGAGCCGTCCATCCACCCGGAGCAGTCGGCATCCGCGCAGGCCGGCAAGCGACCGGCCCGCCGCATCGGTGGCCCCCGGTTCCACCTCCAGGACCAGGTTGTCCCACTCCCGCAGCACCAGTCCCTTGAACATGCGCCGCCACACCGCCCGGAAATCCACCTCCAGCCCGGGAGTGCAGTTGGCGATGGAGCTGACGGGACGCGAGCTCGCGGGGTTCCCGGCGGCGGCGTAGTGGAGCTGTGCGGACAGATTGCGGGGCGTGAGCGCCGGCGCAGTGCCCTCCGGTTCCGGCCAGAGGGCATCCCCGCCGGGAAGCGATTCGTGCAGCGCCGCGGCGGGTCCGGGGGGCAGGCTGGAGGCGGCGAAGATGGTACGGATCTGGCGCCAGGTCAGCGCGAGGTAGCTGCCGTCGGCGCCGCACATCATGGCGGGCATCTTCCGCCGTCCGTGGTCGGTGAAATCGGTGACCTGGTCGGGCATGCGGAGCATCCGCCCAAACCACGGCGCCGTGCCGCTGCGCAGCGCGGTGAACACCTGCTGGTGCAGGGCCTGGATCATCAGGGTGTCCGCGGTCCGCTCCGGCACCACCGGACGCATGAGCCGCCCGGTGTCGAAGGCCTCTTCGGCGGGCATGGTGTCGAACAGCAGCGGATCCCGGCCCTGCACCGGATTGCCGTTCATCACCGCGACGTTCAGAAATCGCACCGTGTCGAATGCGCGCCGGACGATGTCCATCGCGCGGGCGCGGGTGATCTCCGGCGGTTCGCTGGGGGGCACGGCCGGGCCGTGAATCACCTGATCCAGGTCATCGGCCAGGCTGCGCAGGAAGAGCGTGTCGGGGATCACCATGGGCGGGGCCGAGGTGATCCGCGCCCTGGCTTCCAGCCGACGGCGGGGTCCCAGTTGGAGCCGGACGGTCACCACGCCGTCGCAGGCGTCGTCGAAGTAGCCCCGGCTGATGGCCACGTTGCGGTTGAGCCAGCAGGGCGCCGGGGGCTGGATGGCGAACAGCGACGGCGGCAGGGTCTCGCTGACAAAGGGTCCCTTGTAGTCCGGGTCGGCATTGTCAATGCCCTCGGGCACCTCGAAGCGATACCAGCGTCCCTTCCGCGGATCGTACACGGCGCGCTCCTCGGGAATCTGATAGAGGTTGTCCACGGATTTGGAGCCCTCGGCCTTGTCCCGCGCCCACTGCTCGGCGGTCAGCTTCGGACCGTAGATGAGGCCCTGCGCCGGGGTGAACCGCATCCGGATCTCGGGAAAGTCCGCGTTGGGCCGGATGAATCGGACCCGGCCGAAACGGATGAAGGCCTCCCTGGAGACAAAGTTCGGGCAGTGCCCGTGCAGCTCCACCGGGGCGTGGCCGGAGAACCATCCGGTGTCCGCCTGGACGCTGTCCTTCGCATCACCTGTCCGGCGGGCGACCTTGCGGTTGCCCATCTCCACCCGCCAGGACAGGGCCGCCGGGGAGATTCCCAGCGTGCGGAGAGCTGCGGTGGTGAGGGGGACCAGTCCGTGCTCCCGGGTCTCGGCAAAGACCTCCAGGAACGGAGCCACGGGGCGGATGCGCTCCTGCTCGTCCTTGAAGGTGATGGTCGAGGGCAGGCGGCTCCTGAGGATCTCCCCGGTGGCCTCGTCCACCTCCAGGGTCTCCGCGGCCTGGAGCGTGCGGGATTCCAGCGGCCGCTCGGGATCGTCGGCAAGGGTGTAGTTGACGAGGGGCTTTTCGGCCGAGCCCAGGCGGCCGATGGCGAACGGAGGCAGGATGCGGAGGCCGATGAGGGTCATGTGGAGATCAGGAGGACGGGCAGGCGCGGCCGCCGGGCATCTGGTCCAGCCAGTCGCGTTGATTCAGGTCGAGGTTGCGCAGGGCACGGAGGTATTCCCGGCCCTCGGGGGGCATCGAGTGGAGCTTCTCGTAGTCCTCCAGAAGGGATTTCCCGAGCTCCAGGGACGTGTCGAGCAGGTCGCGGTACAGCCGCCAGCAGTCCGGCTCATCCGGGGGCAGGACCAGCGAGTAGGGCATTTCGAACGGCGGTCCGGCCCGTTGCGGATCGCCCGGGCCGGTGATGGGAAGCTGCACCAGGATCCCGGAAAGGGATTTCAGATTGTACATCTCCCCGAAGATGCGGTGCATCACGGCGCCCCGCGCGTTGGGCACGCCGGGGTCCAGGACGCGGGAGATCCGGAAGGTGTGGGTGAGGTAGGTCAGCAGCAGGCGGTAGCGCAGATTGAAGAGGTGAGCCCACTTGAGCGCGGCAGGATGGGTGATGCGGGTGGAGCCCGCGGGCAGGTACGCGGTGTCGGGAACCGTGGATGGATTGGTCGCCACATCGCGCGCAGGCTGCCAGTCGGCCTGCGCCTCCACGATCCAGTGGCGGTACTCGCGAAAGACGTTGGCAAAGCGCGCAAAGTGCGAGGCCTCCGGCTCACCCTGTCCCAGGGTGGAGAGATCCGGCGCCTCGCCCTGTCCCATCACCTGCCGGAGGGCATCCAGGGCCTCGGTGCGGGTGCCGGCCTGGAGGATGATCACGTTGGACTTCCGGCTGCCCGGGGGCGGCGTGCTGCCATGAGGCGTGGTGGGCGGGGGCTTGTAGCCGCGTCCCCAGTCATCCCAGGAGGCCTGGAAGTCGTAGGACCCGGCGCGGAAGTCCGAATCCGGGATCTTTTCCGGATCGCCGACAATCTGCAGCAGCACCTCGTAGATCTCACCGACCGGACGCTTTCCCTCGGCATTGAGCAGGGGGCTTACCGTGGACCGGATGAAGGGAAGATCGTGTTTCAGGAAGTCCCGGGCCTTCCGGTGGTCCTGGTGGCATTCGGCGCCTTCATGGATCGCCGGGTCCGGGACCTCGCCATCGGCCAGGAGGTGCGACAGGCGCCGAAGGGTCTCCTCATCCAGGGAGTCCGCCGTCAGAACCCGGAAGATCTCGTCCGGCATCTCGGCGAACACAAACATCGCCAGGGTTTCCCGCGTGAGCCGCTGCAGCCGGAACGGAAACGGGTAGAACGGGGTATCCCAGGGGAAGTCGCGCCGGAGAAAGGACGCCGGCCCTCCCAGGAGGCACAGGATGTTCTGCACCGTCAGCAGGTGGCCCATTTCCTCGCGGGCCACGGTGAGAATCGCCTCCTGCCACTTCCGGATGCCACTCCGCTTCGCCTCGGGCGCGCGCTCGGGATCCACGGAGTAGGCGGCAAACAGGTACTGCACCATCAGGCCGTGTTCCACCTCGGCCGCCATCTGCAGGAGCATGATCAGATAATCCCGCCACGGCATGCCCGGCGGCTTGGCGAGTG
>JAFLEG010000597.1 GCA_017302195.1 Verrucomicrobiota bacterium | reverse complement strand
CCGCCCATCCCGGTCCGCGCGAGTTCGTCGCCACCGGAGGCAACGCCCTGGGCCCCCTGGCCCTGTCTCTGGAGGGCGAATTGACGGTGGCGGATGCCGCCGCATTGAACTTCGAGGTTCGCGAGCGGTTGGAGATGCTGGTGGAGATCCGGTATCCCAACGATCCCGCGCTGAATGAAACGAACCGCCGCGTTGCGGTGCAGGTGACCGATGTCAACGAGCTGCCGGAGGTGGCCGCGGGGCCGGTCCGGATTTTTGACCGCACCCGGGGCGGGACCCTGGTGGCCAGCCTGATCACCTCGGATCCGGATCTCTACACCCGGCTGCGGTTTGGGATCACCTCCGGCGATCCGGACGCCCGCTTCGCGGTCAACGGCGCGGGGGAGCTGCGGCTGGCCCGGGATCTCGATTCCGGCCCGACGAACTTCGTCCTGCGGGTCGAGGCCTGGGACGCCGGCTCCCCGGTGCTGACCAACGGGGTGGATCTGGCCGTCGAGGTGATGGCGACCCCGGGCGACCTCCGGCCGGGACGCGTCGCCTTCGCGCGGTACGACAACATCCCGGGCACCACCATCGCCTCGCTCACCAATCACCCCTCGTTCCCGCGCAGTCCTTCCAGCCTGCTTGTGCTGACCAATGCCGAAATGCCGGTGCGCATCGGCGACACCTATGGCGGGGCGATCCGGGGGTATTTCCTGCCGCCGGTGAGCGGCAGCTACGTGCTGGCGGTGGCCGGGGACGATGCCTGCGAGCTGCGCCTCAGCACCGGGGAGAATCCGGCGGACGCCCGCCGGATCGCCTTCAGCAGCTCGTTCACCGACCCGCGCCGCTGGACCCAGAATGCCTCCCAACGCTCGGCGCCGGTCACGCTGGAAGCCGGACGTGCCTATTACCTGGAGGCGCGGGTCAAGGAGGGCGACGGCGGGGATCATCTGTCCGTGGCCTGGCAAAGTGCCGCCGCCGGGGTGCCGACGCTGCAGTTGCTGCCCGGACGCTATCTTGCCCCGTATGATCTGGACTACGCCCCCCGGCTGGAGGTCACGCCAGTTCGGCTGCATCGCAATGCCTTTGCCAACGCACGATTTTCGCGTCTGGAGGCGGTGGATGCCGGTGGCGACACCGCGTTTACCTATGAGCTGGTGAGTGCCAGCATTCCCGGCGTCGTGGCGGTGGACGCCGCCGACGGCTGGCTGCGGGTGGCCGAAGGAGCCTCGCTGGGGACGGTGGGCTCGACGCCCTTGTCCCTGCGGATCCGGGTCACGGACTCCGGAGGCAACAGCGCGACGGGCACCATCACCTGCACACTGCTGGCCGAGGGCGCCCTGGGGGCCACCGCGCCCACGGCGGAGATCTTCCGCAACGTCGGCTCGGGAACCACGGTGGCCACGCTGACGAACAACGCGCGATACCCGCGGCGTCCGGAGGCTCTGGAACCGCTGACGGACCAGTTCGCGCTGGCCCGGAACCAGGGCAATGCCTACGGCAGCCGCGTCCGCGCCCTGCTGCAGGCGCCCACCACGGGCAGCTACCGTTTTCACATCGCCTCGGATGATTCCAGCGAGCTGTGGCTGGGCACCAGTGCCAGTCCCGCGAGCGCCCGGATCATCGCCCGGGTCAGCGGCGCTGTCGGGCCGGAGCAGTGGACCACCCAGGCGGGCCAGCGTTCGGTGGCCGTCAACCTTCAGGCCAACCAGCGGTACTTCATCGAGACCCGGCACAAGGAGGGGGGAGGGGATGATCATCTGGGCGTCGCCTGGGTGCTGCCTGGCGCCTCACAGCCGGTGCCCATTCCGACCTCCGCCCTGCGCGCCGTGGACCTGGGCTTCGCTCCGGTCGTCTCCGATGCCTCGGCGACGTTTGCATCGAACATTGCGGAGGGTTCGGTGGTGGCCGATCTGGAGGCCATTGACAGTCCCCTGGATGTGCTGGCCTGGCGGATCACCGGCGGCGACCCGGAGGGTATTTTTGGGATCCGGACCGACACCGGAGAGGTGGTGGTGGCCAACCGCCAGGCGTTGCTGGCGTCGTCCGCCGCCTCGTGGCAGGTCCAGGTGGAGGTGCAGGATTCCGGCTACGATGGACTGCACCCGCGCAAATCCACCGCGGCGACGGTCACCCTGCAGCGCGCCGCGGGCGTGGATCCGTTCGAGCAGTGGGCCGAAGCGAACGGGATTCCGGGCGCCCTTCGCGGCGACGATGGGGATGGCGACGGGATCTCGAACCTGCTGGAGTTCGCGTTCGGCGGTGATCCGCGGTCGGCGGATCCCGACGCGCTGCGTCCGCGCCTCTCGGTCGTGACCGAGGCTGCGGGAACCTGGGTGCACCTCACGTATCGCCGGCGGCAGGATGCGGCGGCCATCGGACTAATCTATGCGCCCTTGGTGGCGCCGACGCTGGTCCTGCCCGTCTGGCAGCCTGCGGCGCTTGCGGACATTGGGTTCTTCCCGTCCACCGAGGGCCTGCCGCCGGGCTATGAATCGGTGACGATCCGCCTCGCGGAAGTGGTTCCGGCAACCGACGCAGCACGCTTTCACCGCATCGAGGTCACACTGCCCTGAGCCGCGACCATCCGGTGTGGCGGAGTGCCCGCACCTCGCGTGCGGGTCGGGGGGACCACCGACCGGATGCGTCGCTTTGCGACAAGCCCTCGGCTTTGCAGGGGCACGGTGCCCCGGTCTCTCCGGGGTGTGCGGATGACTGATCGGCTGGAAAGCCGGAGGCGTGAGGCCCGCACCTTTGGTGTGGCGGGAGGAATGGCGGTCATCCCCGGTTCCTCCATCCCACTGCAGTGGATCGCCAGCTCAGGGCTTGGCTGCCACCAGCTTCAGCGCACCGATGCCGCCCGGATTCCAGGCGGTGAACAGCACATACACCTCCTGGCGTGAGCCGTTCTTGGGCAGGTACCAGCAGGCGTCGTGCATGTGTTGCGCAAAGTCGAAGCCGAGTTCCGTCTTGGGCTGGATCACGCTCACGATGGCGCGCTTCTTCAGGTTCACGATGTACAGCGCGCCCGGCTTGCCATCGGCACTGCTGAGGCAGGCGGCGAGGGCGTAGTCGCCCCACAGGTCCACGTCGCACACGATGCTGCCGGCGGGCAGACCCAGCACTTCCAGGAACTGCTGCTTGGGCGGGCTCCAGCGCTTGATCTGCGCCTCGGGACGGGCGGAGATCAGCAGCGTTTTGTCCGCAGGGGCGTAGGTGATGCCGTGGGGCGTCTGGGACATCGCCTTGCCGCCGAAGTACGTGCCCTTGTAGGCGAAGGGATTCACCGTGGCCGGCATGACGTAGGCCTTGCCGTAGCCGTCGGTGACGTAGAGTTCATCGAGTCCGGTGAAGGCCACGTCGGTGGGGGCGAATCCCTTCCCGTCCGCATAGGGCGGCAGCCCGGGAATGCCCAGGGTGGTCACGTTCTGGAAGGTGGTGTCGGTGAGATAGACCTGGCCCTGGACATTGTCGGCCGCGGCGATCAGCGGCGGCTGGCCACGGCGCTCGAT
>JAFLEG010000596.1 GCA_017302195.1 Verrucomicrobiota bacterium | reverse complement strand
CGCCTGGTTCCTGGTGCCGATCACGACCAAGTTCGCAGCCAGCGCCAGCCTCGGATTCACCTCCATCTACGCCTACGGCACCGCCGACTTCACCCAGTCGAGCGTCTATTCCTCGCCGCTCATCCCCAACACCACCCAGAAGGTCAGCCAGAACGAAGGTGACTGGCTGCCCGGCGCCTACATGCAGGTGCGGGCCACCTACTGGGTCCGCGAATGGATGGGGCTCTACGGCAGCGCCGAGTGGTCCTGGAACGGCGCGCTGCGGATCCAGGGGCTCAATTACGAGGCCGAGTTCGACTTCGGTCTCACCTACGGCGTGAGCGGCGGCGTGCAGTTCACCTTCTGACGGTGCTCCGCACCAAAGTTTGGTAGGGTCGCGTTCCACCTCGACCCCATTTAAATCCACGGCGCCCGTGGACGACTCACGCGTCACAAGGGAAGCCCCTCCGCGCAGTGCCCCCACGAGCCCCCGGTCTTGCTCAGGGCTGCGCCGTAACGAGGCAGCTCGGGACTCCCCTCGCCTTCACGATCTACGAAATCATTCGTTGACTCTACGACACTGTTCGTAGATGGTGCGGCCGTGCCTGAAGCCCCCCTCCCGCGACCCACCGATGCCGAACTGTCCATCCTGCGCGTGCTCTGGCGCTGCGGCCCCTGCACGGTGCGGAAGGTGACGGAGGAGCTGGAGGTGGAGACGGGTTACACCACCGCGCTCAAGCTCCTGCAGATCATGCACGAGAAGGGCCTGGTGGTCCGGGATGACTCCGAGCGCACGCACGTCTTCTCGCCCGCGCTTCCCGCGGAGCGCACCCGGCGCCAATTGCTGGATCATCTGCTCGACCAGGCCTTTGGCGGTTCCGCCCACCAACTGGTGCAGCAGGCGCTGGCGGGCCGGAGGCCATCAAAGTCCGAGATCGCCAGCCTGCGGCAGTTGCTCGATTCCCTCGAACGCAAATCCTCATGAACCCGTTCCTCCTGTGGCTCCAGTCGCCGGCCCTCAGCCGGCTGGGTGAAGTGTTGCTGCATTTCCTCTGGCAGGGCGCGGCGGTGGCGGCGGTGCTGGCGGTCGTTCTGATGCGGTGGCGAAACCGTCCGCCAGCGGACCGGTACGGCGTGGCCTGCGTGGGCCTGTTTCTCCTGCCCCTGCTGACCTGGTTCTGGCTGGATTCCGCGGTCGCGACCCCCGCGCCGGAGCCTGCCGTATTCCACCCGGGATCCCCGTCCCCGGGATTCTCCACGGTCCCCGCGCCGGCCCGTCCGTGGATCCGGCCCGTTCTGCCCTGGCTGGCCCTGGGCTGGGCGGCGGGGACCGTCGTCCTGGGCATTCGCCTGCTCGGCGGCTGGATCCGCGTCGGACATCTGGGGCGGACGGACCGGTCACCCGCGCCTGCGTCCTGGTCCGCCGTGCTTGAAGACGTCGCCGCGGGCCTCGGCATCCAGGTTCCGGTGACGTTGTGGGAGTCCGCCCGCATTCGCACCCCGATGATCCTGGGATGGCTGAGACCGGTGGTGCTCTTTCCGGTCGGGTTGCTGGCGGGCCTGCCGCCCGGTCAGGTCCGTGCGCTGCTGGCCCACGAACTGGCCCATCTGCGTCGCCATGACTACCTGGTGAACCTGTGCCAGAGCCTCGTGGAAGCGGTGCTCTTCTATCATCCCGCCGTGTGGTGGATCTCCCGCCAAATTCGTCTCGAACGGGAGCGCTGCTGCGATGAGTTGGCGGCTTCCGTGCTGGAAGACCGCCGGATCCTGGCGGAAGCCCTGGTGACGCTGGCGGAATGTCAGTTCATCGGCCTCCCCCTGGCGATGGCCGCCGCCGGCGGTTCCCTGACCGAGCGCGTGCAACGCCTGCTGCGCGAACCGGCGCCGGTGGTGGCCCGCTCCGGACTGGGGTTCGTCCTGAGTTTGCTGGGTGCCTCCGCGTTGGGCGCAGCAGCAATCCTGGGGTTTCAGCGGTTCAGGATTCCGGCATCCGTGCCCCGGGCACCAGCATCCGATCCCGCATTCTCAGGTCTGGCACGGCTGAGCGAGCAGTTGAAGAACGTGGATGCCCAGGTTCTGGAACAGCAGGAGCGCCTGGACAAACTCGGCGCCGATCTCGCGCTTCCGGAAGCCCTCGTTGAGGCAGGGCCGCGGCGCGAGGGCATTCTTGAGGACACAATCCAAGGGCTGACGGCACGCCAGCACGAGCTGCGCATTCGCGGCGAGCAGACGCGTGAAGAACTTCGGCGGTTGCAGGAGAAACCTGCCGAGGAACTCCGGTTCGCCCTCCAGGCAAGTCATCCGAATCCGCTGCTGGGGACGCTGATGAACGATCTGACGACCGCGGAGGGGCGGCGTGAGGTGTTGTTGACAGACTTTGGTCCCCAGCACCCCGAAGTCGTGAAGATTACCCGGGTCATCGAGAGCATCAGGTCCCAGTTGGACAGGGTTGCTCAAGGCATTCTGGGATCGCTGCAGGCCAAGGCGGCAGCGGGCGAGTCCGAAACGGCGCAGATCGAACGGCAGATCGCCGAGGCCCGCGCGGAGCAGGTGGCATTGACCGCCCTATATCACCCATACCTGCGCGAGAAGCGCTCCCTGGAAACGCTGCGGCGCATGCGGGAGGCGATGGTCCTGCAAATGACCCAGGAGGCGATCAACACGGCTCTCTCCGCCCGACCCTCGATCACGGCTGCGCCGTGATCCGGAGGGTGTGCGTGACCGGAGTCTGGCTGGCGGGAATGGCAGCAGCCAGCGGGGCGCGGGCGCGTTCGGTGAGGGCGACGGTGGCCTCCATGTCGGTCTGGCCCTCCTCGCCGTGGAACAGGCTCTTGATCTGCTTGGTCTCGTAGGCCTGCTTGCGCGCCACCGCCTCATCCACGCGCTTGAAGGCGTCGTCAAACGGCGTGGTGGCAAACTCGGCGGGCAGGAGGATCCCCGCGGCCAGTTGTTCCGCGGTAAAGGTCCGGGTGGCGCCGCCCCAGGTCACGTCATAGCGGCCGGCCGGCGCGCCCGTCACCACGAGGCGCAGGCGGTTGAAGCGATTGTGGAAGTCCACCAGCGCCATCCCGGACCGGATGGCGTTGTCATCCTTCAAGTCGCCCGGCGGCGCGCAGAACGGGTAGCGGCTGCTCTGGAAGGTCCATTCGCCCGGCTTGGAGGAGAGCACTTCATGTCCCGCGGACGCCGCGGCCTGTTGGGAGGCCCAGTCCACGGTGAAGGCCCCGAGGTCGCCGTCGAGTCCGAGCGCCTTGAGGAAGGCGGCGGCCATCACCACCTGGCCGGCCCATCCCGGATGCACGCCGTCCTTGCCGGCCAGGGCATACGAAGGCCCGTATTGAGTGGTGGCCTGCGCCGCGAGGGTGAACATCGGCCAGAAGACATCGGCAAAGGCCACGCCTTCCGCGCGGGCAATATCGAGGTCCAGGTTGCGCAGTTCGCACAGGTTCAGGTTCATGTCCTCGGACCCGGCCTTGGCCCAGCCCACCTTCGGACCCACGCAGCCGGGGGACCCCA
>JAFLEG010000595.1 GCA_017302195.1 Verrucomicrobiota bacterium | reverse complement strand
CACCACCCGCACCGCAGCACAGGGGGTCAGTTCCAGGGCGCGAAAGACCTCCGGCAGATCCGGCAGCACCCGCCGGCCCGCCGCCAGTTCCGACGTGAGAAACGCCTCCAGATCTCGGAAGTATGGCAGCTCGGTCTCTCCGGCGAGCAGGACTCGCCAGCCTTCAGGAATTGGAGGAAGCATGTTGGGGGGCATACTCACGGCGCCATCCAGGCGCGGTCCAGACGGTAACAGCCAAACGGTTCCAGCACCGGCCCCCGGATCCACGGCTGCCGCAGCAGGAACAGGTTCCGGTGCCCGAGAAACAGCCAGGGCGCATCGGCCACGACGAGGCGCTCCGCCTCGCGGTAGAGTTGGAACCGCTCCGCGTTGGGAACGGTCTCCTCGGCAAGGGCCACCAGCCGGTTCAGGTCCGGATTGCTGTAGAAGGACCCATTCATGCTCGACTCCTCATCCACGGTGCGCCCGTCAAACCGCTGGGCGATGATGTCGCGCGGATCCGGCGTGGGATTCCAACTGGTCTGGGTCAGATGGCGCGTGCGGCGCTTTTCGGACCGGACACCATCCAGTTGGGCATTGAAAACCCCCTTGACGAATGGATGTTCACCCCCAGCCGCATCTCGATGAGCGGCCCCCAGTGCGGATCACGGCGGAGTCGCCGGAGGTCGGAGATCGGGACGCCATTCCCGCCCACGTTGGCCACATCCAGTTCCCCGCTCTCAAACATCATCAGGTGTGTGGTCTCATCGCCGCCCACATGCACTTCGACCCGATCAAACCGGCGGGTCATCGGACCCGCGTAATGGGGGTTCTGATCGAACAGGATGTGCCGGCCGCGCCGCCATTCAGCGATCCGGTAGGGGCCGTTGCCCACCGACCGATGACGAAACGAGTTGGGTTCATCCGTGGCTTCCTCCGCCGGCAGCGGAAAGCCGATCATCATCGCCACGATCAGGGGAAACACCGGGTCCGGACGCCCCAGCTCGACAATCAGGGTGTGCGCATCGGGTGTGAGGAGGCCGGCGAGGTGATTCGTCCTCACCGAAGTCACCCCCGCGATCCGGGAACGGGAAGTCTCCGGCATGACGGACTTCGATGAGGGCGGTGGGCAACGGAAGGCCAGAGGATCCGGGCCGCCGGCAGGATGCGACGAACGGGCGGCATCCTGACAAAGCGGCCCGACATTCATGGCCTCGATCCAGGGGGCGGCACCGGCTCACCGCCGTTGCTTCGGATCCAGCACTTCCTGCAGGCCCTGTCCCAGGAGGTTGAAGGCCAGCACGGTCACCACGATCGCCAGTCCGGGGACGATCACGATGTGCGGCGCCGACACGAAATAGGGCTGGCCGTCATTGATCATGGAGCCCCAGGTCGGCGCCGGCGGTGGCACGCCGATGCCCAGATACCCGAGGCCCGCCTCCAGCAGGATCATGTTCCCGGTGTTCATCACGGCGAGCACGATCACGGTGGGCAGCAGGTTGGGCAGGATGTGCTGGAGGATCAGGCGTCCGTCCGAAGCCCCCAGGCTGCGGGAGGCGGCGATGAACTCCCGGTCACGCAGGGCCAGCACCTGCCCCCGGATCACCCGCACCATCCCGGGCCAGCAGACCAGTCCGATGACCACAAACAGGCTCACCATCCCGCGCTTCAGCTCGACATCAAACCAGTGCCAGGGCGCCGAGGCGGCGGGGAGGGGCACCTTCCTGCCATCCATCAGCCCGGCAAAGGCCACGGCCAGCAGGATGGCCGGGATGGTCATGTTGATCTCGGTGAACCGCATCAGCGCCATGTCGAGGCGGCCGCCGTAGAACCCGGCCAGCAACCCGACTGCCAGCCCGATCGCGGTCGCCGTCACCATCGCCCCGATGCCGATGGGCAGCGATACGCGGCTGCCGTGCAGCGCCCGGGAAAGCACGTCGCGTCCGAGGTTGTCGGTGCCCAGCCGATGGCCATCCCCCGGAGGACGCGGCATGCCGTCCTCATCCAGCCCGCGGGCATCCTGCCGGACCGGCTCGCGCACCCAGCCAGCCCGGGTCAGCACCGGCGCCAGAAGAGCCAGAACCGCCAGCAGCATCAGCAGGGTGGCACCGACCGCCGCGAGGCGGTTCCGGGCCAGCAGCCGAAGCGCGGGGAGGGCGGACAGCACAAGGGATCGCATGCAGGGCCGGGAGGGCAGCTTCAGGAAAGTGGTGGGACGCTATCCTCCGCCTGTGCCCCTGTAAACGACGGGAATGGCGTTCCCCGATAGCAAGGCCCGCCCCTTTGTGTCCTTCGTGTCTTTGGTGTGATGCCCTCCCGGTTTGGACGCCGCCGTCCACCTCCCCGCTCGCGTCCGCCGCCCGGCGCGAATAGGGTCGGTGAGCCCCGAGTCTCCCATGAGAACACGTTCTGGAATTCTCGCCCTGGTCTGCGGATGCCTGACCGCCCATGCCGCCGGGAAGGCGGTCTCCTCCGTCCCGGACGAAGTCCCGGTGATCCTGCTCCTGGAAGGGGAACCGCTGGCCGGGGACGATGCCGTTTCCACCGCGGCAGCGTCCGCAGCGCCGGCCGCGGGGTTTCGGAGGGAATCCCTCCGACGCCAGCAGGCCGGGCTGGAGTCGCACCTCCAGAACCTGGGGGGACGGGTTACCGACCGCTTCGACACCCTGCTGAACGCGCTGGTGGTCCGCCTGCCCGCATCGCGGCTGGCGGAGGCCCGCCGGTTGCCAGGAGTGCGGGCGGTCCGGCGCGCGCGGAACTTCCAACCGCTGCTCTCCACCAGCGTCCCGTTCATCGGCGCTCCGGCGGCCTGGGAACTGGCGGGGGGCGGGCGGACCGGACGCGGCATGCGCATCGGGATCATTGACAGCGGCGTCGATTACCTTCACGCGCACTTCGGCGGCGCAGGGGATCCGGATGCCTTCGCCGCCAACGACTCCAGGCGCATTGAACCGGGAACCTTTCCGACAGCCAAGGTCACGGGAGGCCACGACTTCGTCGGAGACGACTTCGACGCGGATGGCAGCGTTGGTTCGACGACCCCCGTCGAGGATCCGGATCCGCTGGATCCGGCGGCCAATGGCCACGGCACCCATGTCGCGGGGATCGCCGCGGGCTTTGGGGTGCTGACGAACGGCGCCACCTACGCGGGGCCGTACCGGAAGGGACTCGATCCTGCCGCCTTCCTGATCGGACCCGGTGTGGCGCCCGAAGCCTCCGTGCATGCCTACAAGGTCTTCGGACGTGGCGGCACCACCTCGTTCGCCATCATCGTCCGCGCCCTGGAGCGATGCCTGGATCCCAATCAGGATGGCCGGTTCGACGACCATCTGGACGTCGTCAACCTCTCCCTGGGAATCCCCTTTGGATTGGCGGACGCCTCGGAACCGGAGATTGAGGCGGTGAACCGCCTGAGTCGCCGGGGCGTGGTGGTGGTGGTCGCGGCTGGAAAC
>JAFLEG010000594.1 GCA_017302195.1 Verrucomicrobiota bacterium | reverse complement strand
CTGAACGGCGATCACGCCGAGGCGTCCGAGGTGGTCCAGGAGGTGTTTGTCGAACTCGCCCGGAAGGCAGATCGCGTCGCGCGTCATCCAGCGCCGGTCGGATGGCTCTACACCACCACCCGGCGCATGGCCCTGCGCCGGCTGCGCACGCACCGGCAGCGGGAGGCCCGGGAACAGGCCATGCCAACGATCCAGAGGTCCGACCCGGAGAACGGGCCCGCCGTGGACTGGGAACGTCTGGGGCCGGTGCTCGATGCGGCGTTGCACGAACTCCGGGAACACGACCGGCTGGCGATTCTCTGGAGGTACTTCGAGCGCCGTTCGTTTCCGGAAATGGGCGCCCGGCTCGGGCTGGGTGAGAATGGCGCCCGCATGCGGGTGGCGCGTGCCCTGGAACGGCTCCGGATTCGTCTCCGGCGCCGCGGGATCACTTCGACGGACTCGGCCATCGCGATCGCCATCGAGGGATCCGCCGTGGCCGCCGCCCCTCCCGGACTCCACGCCTTCGTCAGCAATCTGGTCTTCTCCCCCGTTGCGCTTGTCACCCCGGCGGCCCTGCTGCTCCCCCTCATGAACACCGCGCCCGCCAAGCTCGCCATCACCGCCCTGACCCTTGGACTGATCGGCACCGGATTCTGGATTCAAGACGACCGGCTGCGCCGGCTCCGGATCGAGAACCAGGCTCTCGTCCAACAACTGGCCGAAAGCGAGGCGCAGCGGGCTGCCGCCGAGGAGTCAATACGGCAAGGGCCCCCGTCCGCCGGAGGGCGGGATCTGGTGCAGGAGGAACTGCTGCGACTGCGCGGGGAACTGGCGCGTCGCCGAAGGCAATCGGTGCCCGACACCGGCCCGGATCCGGCGGCCAAGCCGCCTGCGCCGGACCGGACCGCCCGGCGGGAACCGGTCCGGACGACTCTCCAGGCGGGACAGTCCGTCATTACCGGCGGTTGGCAGTGGACCGAGGGGCGTCGGGCGGTGGTGATCAGCACGCCAACATCTCGTGCTGCGGACGACGGCAGCATCCAGGTGGACATCGAATCCCGGGTGCTGCTCCTCACGGAACCCACCTTGGATGATCTGGGGCTTGGCTTCCTGCACGACGGACCGGAGGGTGCGACGGCTCACCGAAACCTGACCGGCGCCGAGCGCTCCGAACTGCTCGCCAGGATCGAAGGACGGGCGGATGTGGAAGTGATGGGTAATCCCCGGTTCTCGACCCTCAACGGCGTCGCAGGATCGGTGGGGATGACCTCCGATGACCTCACGGAGGCCACCGTGGTCGGGATGCGACCCACGGTGACCGACGACGGGCGGATCGAACTCGAACTGGACTTCCGGACCGAGCCGGTTCCTTCGGCCGGAGACAATTCGCCGTAGCTGGCGGGAGTCTCCCGCGCGGGGGCCACCTATCCGGAGGCTGGAGAACTGAACCCCTCCGCAGGAGGCTTGGAGACCTACCTGGCTCTGGTTCTGGTCGGAGGTCGCTTCGGAAAGTAGCGGACGTTCTGGAGCCCCTGAAAATGCTCATCCTGCGTCCACAGAGTCGCCTCATGACGCATGGCCGTAGCGTAAATCAGGCTGTCGGCCAGCGGCAGGGAATATTGGGCCGCCTCAAGCGCCAGATCGCAGTCGAGGTCCACCACTCGCCCCGTCTGCATCAGGCTCACCACCTGAAGTGCTGCCCCCTCTCCCCGTTCCCGGAGCACCTTCTTGAAGACCTCATAGATGGAAATAACGGGCACGATCAAATTCGCCTCGTCCTCGATTGCTCCTGCGAAGAAGGCTGCCCGATCAGTGCCCGCGAAGTATTCCATCCACCCGGAGGAATCCACGATGTTGGAACTGCTCACAGCCGGTCCGGCTCCCGAACGATTGCCGTATCAACCCCCTTGAGAAAACCGCGCATCTCACGAATGGGTCGCACCGGAATGTATTCCAGCCGATCCGAGAGCCGAACAACCCTCAGCTTCTCGCCAGGTCTCAGGCGAAGCGCCTCTCGGACGCCCCGGGGAATGACCACCTGGAACTTGGGAGAGAGTGTGACGGTCTCCATAACGATAAACGTATGGTAAAACGCCTGACCTTTTGATGCAAGGAACGGGACACGAGGGACTTTTTGATGTCCACCCGCTAAACACGGCTCGTTGGCCCCGGTCCCTGGGGCCTGCAGCCTCCGGTGTGGACGACTCCCGCCCGGTGCCCGGCGCCCATCGTCTGGAGCCTCAACTCAGGCCCAACGGCACCGCCGTCTCCAGAGCCACAAACCCACCGGGGCCAGGGCGGCCAGGGGCCATGCGGTGGGCTCGGGAATGGCCACCACCCGGAATCCGGCCAGTTCCTCGGAGGGATCGAATACCGGACTGGACCCGTTGGCGAGGTAGCCGCCCAGGCCGCTGTATCCCCTCCAGGCGCCTCCGCGGATCTCGCGGCGGCCGTCCGGGTCCCATTCATCCCCGGGAATGACCGTTTCCAGGAATTCCCATTCGTTGCCGCCTTGCGCCATGGTGCCGTACGGACTCAGGCCACCGGCATTGCTGATGTCGGCAGGGCCGGGGATCGTGAAATCGAGCTCGGGATTGAACACCGCGGTGCCCGGAGCCGTGCCGCCCGTCACGGAGGTCGGCGTCTCGTCGCTCCCGGTCGGGTACCTGAAGTAGCGGCCGGTCGCAGGGTCGTAGAATCCCGCCTTGATCCATTCATTCAGGGCCGGAAGGACGTAGTGAGCCTCGGAATTGCGGTACGGGTTTGCAGCGTTGTACCCGGCATCTCCGACGTCCCACGCCGAGATCTGGGCCTGGGTGCTGTATCCGGGGTCCCCGGGATTCGCGTCGAACTTGTACGCCGGACTGTAGCCGCTGCTGGTGTTCAGCCAGTTGACGAAGCGCGCCGCCTCGTTCCAGGTCAGCAAGGCCGGCTTGGCGGAAGCCCCGTACGACAAGGCAAAGCCAAGATCGCCGGCAACGTCGGCCTTGACCACCATCTCCCGGCTCACCTCGTAGGTGCCCATGCGAAAGACGTAATCCACACCGCCTTCCCCGCCGCGCGGCTCATTGCCAGGATTGCCGATGGTGACGAAATCCATGGTGAAGCTGTTGGCCCCGGTCCCAAAGGTATCCCCCCGCACCCAGAGCAATGCGATCATGCACATCAGCGCGGCGGTGACCGATTGGGGGAGTGAAGCCGGTGGCGTCAGCAGGTGGCGATTCATGGGCTGGATTCCGTCAGGGTTGGTTCTGGACTGGAGGAAACCGATCGGTGGGGGCCGGGGAAACCGGGCCCCACCGTCTCGGTATGCGTTATCCAACACCGGAACAGATCATTTGTCGTGCCTCCTTCCAGGAATCCCGCTTCTTTCCCGGCCCACCCTCAGGGCGGTGATGCGGGAAGCCCTTTCCAGGCGCCCGATTCCCTGCTGCGATCCCGCTCATGAGCCAAGGGCAGAAACACACGGACGCCACCCCATGCCGGGGCTCAGCGCCGGCACGCAGGTCGTGGATGATTCCGGCCGTGGT
>JAFLEG010000593.1 GCA_017302195.1 Verrucomicrobiota bacterium | reverse complement strand
AGCAATTCCGAGCCAGAGGACCAGCCGGAGGCATCCAGGAAGCCGAATCATGGGGGGAAACTACGTGCGAGGTGCGGGGAAGGGGAGTCTCAACTCTCGCGTTTGAACGCCTTGCAGCTTCGGCTGTCCGTCGGCATACCACGTGCCGCCAACATGACGTCCGTTGCCGATCTCAATGCCTCCGTGCAGGAAGCGGGAGCCTTCCTCGACCCGCTGTTCTCCGAAATCAACCGGTGCGTCGTCGGCCAGAAGTACCTGGTGGAGCGCCTGGTCATCGGCCTGCTTGCCAACGGCCACGTGCTGCTGGAGGGCGTGCCGGGCCTGGCCAAGACGCTTTCCGTGAAGACGCTGGCCACCGCGCTGCACACCCGCTTCAGCCGGATCCAATTCACGCCCGACATGCTGCCCGCCGATGTCGTGGGCACCCAGATCTTCAACCCCCAGACCGGCGCCTTCTCGATCCGGCGCGGACCCGTGTTTGCCAATCTGGTCCTGGCCGATGAGATCAACCGCGCCCCGGCCAAGGTGCAGTCGGCGCTCCTGGAGGCCATGCAGGAGCGTCAGGTCACCATCGGCGACCAGACCTTTCCGCTCGCGGAGCCCTTCCTGGTGCTGGCGACCCAGAATCCCATCGAGCAGGAGGGCACCTACACCCTCCCCGAGGCCCAGGTGGATCGCTTCATGCTGAAGTTGAAGATCGGTTATCCCTCGCGGGACGAGGAGCGACTGATCCTGGACCTCATGGCGCGGACCAGCGGACTGCCCTCCGCCTCGCCGGTCGTCGAGGCCACCACCATCCTGAAGGCCCGGGAGGTGATCAATGCGCTCTACCTCGACGACAAGGTGAAGGACTACATCGTGGATGTGGTGTGCGCCACCCGCGATCCCGAGGCGTACAAGATCGGCGTGAAGGACTTCATCCAGATGGGCGCCAGCCCCCGGGCGACCATCGCCCTGACCCTGGCGGCCAAGGCGCACGCCTTCCTGCGCGGGCGCGGCTATGTGACGCCGCAGGATGTGAAGAGCATCGG
This sequence comes from Verrucomicrobiota bacterium, assembly GCA_017302195.1. GTDB lineage: Bacteria > Verrucomicrobiota > Verrucomicrobiia > Limisphaerales > UBA9464 > UBA9464. Next base: position 2,489 of record JAFLEG010000593.1, on the reverse strand, counting down.
ACTCGACGTGCTCCGCCATCGCGTGACTCTGACCTACGAGGCGGAGGCGGAGGAGAAAACCGCCGAGAACATCGTGCAGCGCATCTTCGATGAGCTTCCGGTACCCTGACTGGGTTTGCATTTGAGTTTCGCCTGCTGTCGGACAATTTTGTCGGACATGACCATCGTCGAACGGCGCACGTTCCAGCGGAACACGGCCCAATGGCTCAACCGAGCCGAGGCGGGTGAGGAGATCCTGGTGCAGAGCCGAGGACGCCGTCCGGTCCGCATTGGTCCGGCGGCGGTGGTCGGTCCGGCGGCGGTCAACTGGCGGGATCATTTTCGATGGGTGCGTGGACGTCCCCATGTCAGCGACCGGGAGTTCCTGGAGGCGACCCGTCGTGATCGCTGATGGATTACGCCGACACCAACTTCGTGGTGGCCGTCTTCTTCCACAATCCGGCCCGCACTCCGGCGGTCGAGCGCCGGCTGCGGCGTCAGGTGGATCCCGTGGTGGTCGGTGAACTGGCGGAATTTGAGTGCCGCAACGTGTTTACCCGACTGGAAAAGCGTCCCAATGGAGAGGCATGGCGTGGTTTGGCCGGGCGTTTGGAACGGGGGGAATGGAGGCGTCAGCCGCTGTCCTGGCCGGAAGTCTCGGAACGGGCGGCGCGTCTGTTGGATCAGTTTGCCGCCCGGTTGTCGGTGGGCAGCCTGGACGTTCTCCATGTCGCCGCGGCCCTGGAGTCTGGCTGCCAGTGCTTCCTTTCCTTTGATTCCGCATCGCGCGCCCGGGTTCTGGCCGCGTCGGTGCGGCTGGCGGTATGGCCGGATCTGACACCGGCGGAACGGGGGGGCGTGATCCGATGATTCCGAAGGACCTGCTCCGGAAAATCCGGCAGATCGAGCTGCGGACGCGGCGGCTTGTGGATGAGACGCTGGCCGGGCAGTACCATTCCGCCTTCAAGGGGCAGGGGATGGACTTCGACGAGGTGCGCGAGTACCAGCCGGGAGATGAGGTGCGGGCCATTGACTGGAATGTCACGGCGCGGATGAACCATCCCTTCGTGAAGAAGTTCCGCGAGGAGCGGGAGCAGACGCTGCTGCTCGTGGTGGACCTGAGCGGGTCGGGGCTCTTCGGGTCGGGCGACCAGTCCAAGCGGGAGCTGGCGGCAGAGATGGCCTGCGTGCTGGCGTTTTCCGCCATCCGCAACCAGGACCGCGTCGGACTGCTGCTGTTCACCGAGGTGGTCGAGAAGTTCATCCCGCCCCGCAAGGGACGCCGTCACGTGCTGCGGGTGATCCGGGACATCCTCTACCATGAGCCGCAGCACCGGGGCACCTCGATGAACGGCGCCCTGGAGTTCGCCCACCGGGTGCTGCCGCACCGCGCCATCCTGATCGTCCTCTCCGATTTCCTCGGCGAGACCCAGCCCAGCCGCAGCGCCATCGCGGCGCATCTCCGCCGTCGGGCGGTCCACAACGAGACCCTGGGACGCCTCTCGGCCGCCATCCTGCGCCAGGTCAGCCGCCGTCACGATCTGGTGGCGGTGCAGATCACCGACCCATACGAGCTGGAACTGCCGCCGCTGGGGCGCCTGGTGCTGCAGGATGCCGAGACCGGCGAGGTGGTGGAGGTGAACGCGGCCGACCTGCGGCGGCGCTCGGCCTTTGCGCTGCGTCAGGAGAGGACCCAGCGCGAACTCGACCGCCTGTTCCGACAGGCCAAGGTGGATGCCATCCAGGTGCGCACCGACCGGCCCTACGACCGGGCGCTGCAGCAGTTCTTCGACACCCGCGAACGACGGAGGCGCCGTGGATAGCCGGGCCTGCGTGCGGACGACTGTCGCGGTGCGTCTCGCTGTTCCCTGGATGCTCGCGGGCGTTGCCATGGCGGCAGCCAGCGCGACCAACACGGCCTTGCAGGCTCCGGCCGAGTTGGCGGACATCAAGGGGCCGCTCGACATCCGGTCTCCGGGGGGCTGGATCCGGATTGCGGCCGTGCTGCTGGCGGTTGGCGGAGTGTTGGCGGCCCTCTGGTGGTGGTGGCGGCGGCGTCCGGAAAGGCCCGCCGGCCCTGGTGAATCCCCCGCGGATCGGGCCCGCAAGCGGCTCACGGCGGCGCTCGACCTGCGCCACGATCCGGAACGGTTTGTCACCCGCGTGTCGGAGGTTGTCCGGACCTACCTGGAGGAGCGCTTCGGCCTGCAGGCGCCGGACCGCACCACGGAGGAGTTCCTCGCCGAACTGCGGACCAGCGTGGCGCTGGAATCGGGGCACAAGGAACTGCTGGGCGAATTTCTGACCACCTGCGATCTGGTGAAGTTTGCCCGTGCGGATCCGGGTCCGGCCGAGCTGGATGGCCTGCATGACGCCGCGGCGCGCCTGGTGGAGGAGACCGCACCCACCGTGGTCACCCCGCCGCCGGTGGTGGCGCCGGGGGGAGGTGGCCGGTGAACCTGCTCTTGGGCTCGCCCTGGTGGCTGCTGGGGCTGGCGGTGATTCCGCTG
>JAFLEG010000592.1 GCA_017302195.1 Verrucomicrobiota bacterium | reverse complement strand
CGGACGGCGCACCGATGTCGTGCTGGTGGACGCCCAGCAGCCCTTCGGCAACGAGCACCTGCTCCCGCGCGGGACGCTGCGCGAACCGCCGTCACACCTCGGCCGGGCCAAGGTCATCTTCCTGACCAAGGTGGACCGGTCCACACCCGCAGCCGCCGGCAAAACCGACGCCCTGCGCCAGCGGCTGCGGCTGCTCAATCCCCGGGCCGAGATCGTCGAGTGCGTGCACCACCCGCTGTACTTCCAGGACGTCTTCACCGGCGAGCGGCATGGGCTGGACCTGCTCCAGGGACGCAAGGTGGCCAGCCTCAGCGGCATCGCACAGCCGGAGAGCTTCGAGGGAAAGCTCTCCGAGCTGGGAGCGCGCATCGTCCTGGCGCGGCGGTTCGCGGATCATCACCGGTTCCGCCAGCAGGAAGTGCTCGACGCCATCAACCGCGGGAAAAAGCGCGGCGCGGAAATGCTGGTCACCACCCAGAAGGATGCCGTGCGCTTCCCGAAGATGGACCGGCGCGACCTGCCCATCTATTTCATGCGGGTGGAGATCAAGATCATCGCCGGGGCCGAGGGGTTCGACGACGCCGTCCGGCGCATCTGCTTCAAGTGACATGGACCGGATTGTCCATCGGGCCTGCCGCGCCCTGATTGCGTTCGTGCAATGGTTCCCCCTCGCCGGCGTGGCCCGCGCCGGGCGCGTCCTGGGCTGGGTGGCGTGGCACCTGGACCGGCGGCACCGCAGGATCGCCCTCGAAAACCTGACCCACACCCTGGGCGGCGAACGCACACCGGCCGAACTCCGGGCCATCGCCCGCGAGAACATGCTGCGGCTGGCGGAAAACTACCTGTCGCTGCTGAAAATCGGCGGGATGTCCGACGCGGAGATTGGCCGCCATCTAGAGTGGACCGGCGTCGAGCGGCTCTGGCGTGCGGATGGACGGGTGGGCGTGCTCGTCACCGGCCACTTTGGCAATTTTGAACTGTTCACCCGCCTCCCGTCCCAGCTTCCGGCCGCCATGGGACCCCAGACCTTCGTCAGCACCTACCGGGCGCTGCCTCAGCCCGCGTTGAACCGCCTCATGCAGGGGCTGCGACACCGGGATGGTGTACATTTCTTTGAACGCCGGACCGAGGCCGAGGAGCTCAAGCAGGCGTTGGCCGGCGGCCGCGCCTGGCTCGCGCTGCTCGCCGACCAGCACGCGGGCGACCGGGGGGTCTGGCTGCCGTTCCTCGGACGGGACTGCTCCTGCAGCGCCAGTCCGGCGGTGTTCGCCCTGCGGCACCGGTATCCCCTGATCACCGCCGTCTGCTACCGCACCGGACCCGTGCGCTGGCGTTGGGAGATTGGGGAATGGATTTCGGAGACGGAACACGGAAAGCGGCGTACGATCGAGTCCATCACCCGAGAAATTAACTCGCGATTCGAGGACGCCATTCGGCGAGACCCCGCCAACTGGTTCTGGGTCCACCGCCGTTGGAAGGCCTCCTCCGGACATCAGCGAAGCTCCGGTCCCTCTGAGTCCGCGAGCCCCGGCGCGCCCCCCCGATGAAGCGCGCCTTTTACTGGATTGTCCGGGGAGCCATCGCCCTGCTGCAGTGCCTCCCTCTGAACATCGTGGCAGGCATGGGGCGCCTGGGCGCCTGGGTGGGCTGGCTGCTGGATCGTCGGCATCGTCAGGTGGCCATCGAGAACCTGGAACAGGCGTTCGGAGGTGAAAAGACGGCGTCCGAGATCCGCTCCCTGGCCCGGGAGAACTACCTGCGCATCGGCGCGAACTATCTGAGCCTGGTCAAGATCGCCTCCATGCCCGCGGCCGCCCTCCGACCGCATCTGGAGTGGACCGGACTCGACCGCCTGACCCAGACCGACGGGCGCAGCGGCATCCTGGCGATCGGGCATTTCGGGAACTTTGAGCTGTTTGAGCGCCTGCCCGAGGTGCGCCCGGACCTCCAGATCATCTCCACGTACCGCGCCCTGCGGCAGCCGATGTTCAATGACCTGATGCAGGGGTTCCGCACCCGGTACGGGGTCCGCTTCTTTGAGCGGCGCTCCGAGAGCGATGCCATGAAGGCTGAGCTCGCCGATGGCAAATCCTGGCTGGTCCTGCTCGCCGACCAACATGCCGGCCCGAAGGGCGCCTGGTTGCCATTCCTGGGCCGCCCGTGTTCGTGCAGCATCAGTCCGGCCCTGTTTGCGCTGCGCTACCGGCGTCCGCTTTACACCGCCATCTGTTTCCAGATCGGCCCGCTGCAGTGGCGCATCGAGGTCGGTCCGGCTATTCCCGTTCACTCCGAAGGGCGCCGTCGCTCGGTGGAGGCGGTGACGCGGGACCTCAATGCGGCCTACGAGGCCGCCATCCGCCGGGATCCCGTCAACTGGTTCTGGGTGCACCGTCGTTGGAAGCCGGCCTCGGAATTCCAGGGGGACGGCAACGTGCGGCATGGCGCGGAGTCCGACGCCGGGGCCGAGTGATCTCCATGACGGACGCGTTGGAACCGATCCCTCCTGGCGCTCCGCGGCGCATCGTGGTGCGCGGCGTCAACTGGCTCGGCGATGCAGTCATGACCACCCCGGCCCTCTGCCGGCTGCGCGAGCGTTTTCCAGACGCCGAGATCACGCTGCTCACGCCGTCCAAACTGAAGGACCTCTGGACCGGGCATCCGGACGTGCACCAGGTCCTGCCCATCGGCGTCGGGGAAGGGGTGCTCTCCGTGGCACGCCGTCTCCGACGAGGTCGCTTCGACCTCGCCGTGCTGCTCCCCAATTCGCCCCGGACGGGCGTCGAGGCCTGGCTGGGCGGAATCCCGCGCCGGGTCGGCGGCTCCTGGCCGTGGCGCAATGCGCTGCTGACGGACATCGTCCCGCCCGCCCCGGAGGTTCTGCCCATGCGGAAGCGGTCCCCGGAGGAAATCCGGAAGCTGATCGCCGGGGCGCCGTCCCCTGTGTCGGCCCGCAGTTCCGGACCGGCGTCCGGGACCCGGTCCCACCAGATGTTCCACTACCTGCGTCTGGTAAGCTATCTCGGGGCCAACCCGGAACCCGCGGCGCCCCGCCTGTACGTGACCCCTGCCGAGATCGAGTCGGTCCGGCAGAAGTTTGGATTCCAGCCCGGTTCCCAATGGCTGGGCATCAATCCGGGAGCGGAATACGGCGCCGCCAAGCGATGGCCGCTGGAACGCTTCGCCGCCGCCGCGGTTGCCGTGCATGAGCAGTGTGGCTGCGGCATCGCGGTGTTCGGAGGACTGGCGGACATCGGGCTCGCGGAGTCTCTCTCCGCCGAATTGGCCACCGCCGCACCCACGGTCCGCATCCTCGCAGGGCGCACCTCCTTGCGGGAGTTGCTCGCCGCCCTGACCCTCTGCCGGGTCGTGCTGACCAATGACACTGGCCCGATGCACGCCGCCGCCGCGGTCGGGGTGCCCGTGGTCGTCCCCTTCGGCAGCACCTCGCCGGAACTGACGGCCCCGGGGCTGCCGGGCGATCCGCGCCATCAGTTGCTCCGCGCCGGGGCCCCCTGCGCGCCCTGCTTCCTGCGGGAGTGT
>JAFLEG010000591.1 GCA_017302195.1 Verrucomicrobiota bacterium | reverse complement strand
GACGCCGTTCTATCTCTTCGCGGCGGCGCCCGTGGCGGCGGCGTATCGCCGGCTTGAGGGTCTGAGTTGGAGGCGTCCGGTCCGCTGGTGGTTTTCGGGCAAGACCCATCCGCTGCCCGAGATGTGGCGCTGGTGGCGGGAGCGCGGGGGCTTGCTGGAAGTGGTCAGCGAATCCGAGTTCCGCAGGGCCCGGGACGCCGGATTCGACTCCGACCGCCTGCTGGTCAACGGGCCCGCCAAGCATCGCTGGCTCCCGGAGGTGGCGGTATACGGCCAACGGGTGAACTTTGATTCGCCTGCGGAACTCCAGGCGCTGCTGCCTCTGGCCCGCCGCCAGAGGTGGCGCACCGGACTCCGGCTGCGCACGCCCGTGGAGGTGGATCCGGAGCATCCGGACCGGCCCTCACCGTTTGGGATGGAACCGGCGGAACTGGTCGCCGGGGTCCGGAAACTCCGCCGCGCCGGCCTGGAGCCGGAGGTCCTCCATTTTCACCTGCGCACCAACCTGCCGGGACCCCAGGTGCTGGCCCGGGCGCTGGAGGCGGTTTCAGAGGTGTGCGGCGCGGCGGGATGGCATCCGCCGTTCCTGGATGTGGGGGGCGGCCTGGCCCCGCCCCACACCCTGGATCTTTCCGGCAACCGTTGGGATGCCGGGCTGCGCCCCCGCGCATATGCCACGGTGTTGAACCGTGGGCTGGCGCGGATGCCCTTCGTCCAGGAGGTCTGGATGGAGCACGGGCGTCACGTCTGTGCCGGCAGCGGCGTGTTGGTGATCCGCGTGCTGGATGCCAAACAGCGCGCCGAAGTCCGGCAGTGGATCTGCGATGGCGGCCGCACGCTGCACGCCCTGGTGTCCACCTGGGAGCAGCATGCGCTGATTCCCCTGAAGCCCCGTCCGGGACGGCGCACCCTCACCTCGGTGCACGGCCCCACCTGCATGGCCTTCGATACCCTGGCGCGCGGCCCGATGCCGTCCGGCCTCGGCGTCGGCGACCTGCTGCTCTGGCTGGATGCCGGCGCCTATCATCTGCCGTGGGAAACCCGGTTCTCCCACGAATTGGCGGAGATCTGGTGGGAAGCGGCGGCATGGGAATCGCCCGTCTGTGTCCGCGGTGCCGTCCGCCCTCGGCGGACAAGCGTCGCAAGTCCCTGACTCGAAAGAAGACGACGCTTCCAAAGCTGCTCGGCAAGGGAGGGGGTTGGATCTTGCCCCACGTGGGGTTCTGGTCACTCTTGGATCCAGAATCTTATGGTACGCGACACGCTGCAACGCTGTGCTGCGGTGCTGCTTGCCACCTTTGCGGTGGTGGCTTCGCAGGCTGCGGAAGGAAAACCGAACATCGTCCACATTGTGGCTGACGATCTCGGATGGAAAGACGTCGGATTCAACGGTTGTACCGACATCAAGACACCGAACCTGGACGCGTTGGCCGCCGGTGGCGCGAAGTTCACGCAATTCTACGTGCAGCCCATGTGCACACCCACGCGCGCCGCGCTGATGACCGGCCGCTATCCGTTTCGATACGGGCTTCAGACCGCGGTCATTCCAGGCACGGCCGGCTACGGCCTCGACACCAACGAATGGCTGCTGCCGCAATGCCTCAAGGAGGCCGGTTATCGCACGGCGATCATCGGCAAATGGCATCTGGGCCACGCCGACGTGAAGTACTGGCCGCGGCAACGAGGCTTCGATTACGCCTACGGCGCAACCATTGGGGAGCTGGATTACTACACCCATGGTGACGCCGGCGTGCTCGACTGGTTCCGTGACAACAAACCGGTCCGTGAGGAGGGCTACACCACCACGCTCCTCGGGGACGACGCGGTCAAATACATCGGTCGGCAGAGCGCGGACCAGCCGTTCTACCTATACCTCGCCTTCAACGCCCCGCACACGCCGTACCTGGCACCGAAGGAGGTCATCGCCAAATACGCGCATGTCACCGATCCGACCCGCAGGACCTACTGCGCCATGGTCGAGATCCTGGATGAGAACGTCGGCAAGGTCGTTGCCGCGCTCGACAGGAAGGGTCTGCGCGGCAACACGCTCGTCCTCTTCCACAGCGACAATGGTGGAACGCGGGACGCGATGTTTGCCGGCCAGATGGCCGACGTGTCCCAGATCAAAATGCCATGCGACAACGGCCCCTACCGCGGCGGCAAGGGCCAGCTCTTCGAGGGGGGCTGCCGCGTGGCCGCCTTCGCCAACTGGCCCGGCCACATCCGGCCCCAGACCGTGGCGGGTATCCTCCACGCCGTGGATCTCTATCCCACGCTGGCTGGCCTGGCCGGAGCGTCCACCGCCCGGTGCAAGCCGCTCGACGGCGTCAACGTCTGGGACACCATTGCCCAAGGCGCACCCTCCCCGCGCACCGAGGTGATCTACAACATCGAACCCTTCCGCGGAGCGGTCCGTCAGGGCGACTGGAAATTCATCTGGCGCACGCTGGTTCCCGCCAGTTTCGACCTCTACAATCTCGCCGAAGATCCCTACGAGAGGAACAACGTCGCCACGGCCCACCCGGAGAAGGTCGCCGCCATGCAGGATCGGATCAATGCGCTGGGCCGGGAGTGTGCGAAGCCCCTCTTTCTGCAATACCTGGCCGCCGTGGGAATGAAGCACGACAAGCCTGTCATCGCTTCCGAAGAGGGTGAACCCCGGGCGCTCATTGAAGGTGACCACTCCGTTACCGACGAAGGATTCGGCACTCCGGATCACCCTTGAATGAGGCAGGGGGTCAACCGGGTGTGACCGCCCAGTCGGGCCATGGAGGTTCGCCATTTGTTCTGAGGTCCAAAAACTCAGGGGGGTCCTGTTTTCGGACAGGCTCTGAGGCGTCGCCAAGGCCTCGTTTGTCGCAGGGAAGGGACAATGCCCCGGCCACACCCAGGTTTGGCTCGGGCTGCCGCACGACCCCCACAACCTCATTTCGGGATTCCGGCCAGAATCATCTCCACCGTCTTCTCCAGGCCCCCGAGATTGCTGCGCACCACCTCGCGGGCGATCCGTCCCAGCTCGGCGCGGCGTTCTGGCGACGCCAGCAATGCCTCCAGGGTCTGTTCCAGCGCCGGCGCGTCGTCCACGCACACCGCGCCCCCGCGGGCCAGGAACTGCGGCACCACCTGGGGGAAGTTCTCCATCCGGGGTCCGAAGACCACCGCCTTGCCAAGGGCGGCGGGTTCGATGGGGTTCTGTCCGCCACCCACCGTCAGGGATTTGCCCACGAAGACGACATCCGCCCGCTCATAGAAGAAGCGCAGCTCTCCGGTGGTGTTCACCAGGAGGCATTCCACCTCGCCGGCATTCCGCTGGTATCCGGGCCGCACCTCGCTGCGATAGACAAAGCGGACCCCCAGCGCCTCCAGTTCGCGCCCCACCTCGCCGCCCCGCTCGTGATGCCGGGGCACCAGGACGAGGAACAGCTTGGGGAACCGCACGCGGAGCCGTGACACCGCCTGCGCCAGGAGGGATTCCTCCCCGGGATGCGTGCTGCCGCCGACCAGCACCAGGGCGGAGTCGTCCACGCCCACCTGGCGCAGCAA
>JAFLEG010000590.1 GCA_017302195.1 Verrucomicrobiota bacterium | reverse complement strand
CCCAGGCGGAGGTCTGGATGTAGAGGTCCAGGTCGGCGATGCCCAGGAGGGCGTCGTCGCGTCCCACCACCCCGGTGGTCCGGACCCCGGCAGCATCGAGTGCCTGCTGGCCTTCGGGAAAAATCCCGCCGCCAATCCAGACGAACTCCATGTCTCCCCCGATGCGTCGAACCACTTCGGCAAAGAAGAGCGGGTCCTTCTGGGGCGAAACCCGGGCGCACATGCCCACCTTCAACCTCCGGCCGGCGGGCCGCCGCGCACCCGCCTCCAGCAGCGCCGGCGGCACGGCAATGCTGTTGTTCACCAGGTCAATCCTCCGGAGGAAGATGTAGCGCCTCGCAGCCACGCGCTCGCTCTCCGAAGACGCCACGATGCGCCCGGGCAGCAGCGAAAGCGCCGCCTCGATCCCCCCGAAGAACAGCCGCTTGACCGCCGACACGTCCTTGCGGAGGAAGGCGAAGGCATTGGCCTGATACACCACCCCCGCCCCCAGGAACAGCGACGAGACCCGTCCCAGGGCTCCGGCCTTCGAGGAGTGCAGGTGGATGGCATCGGGCCGAATCTCCTGGAGCGTGCGGCGGAGGGCCCACATGTCCGACCAGTCCTTGGACGGAATGATCTCGCGCTCCATGGACAGTTCGATGAAGCGGACTCCCTTCGGAAGCTCGTCGAGCCAGGAAGCCACGGAGTCATCGGGACGGGTACACCCCACCAGGAACACCTCGTGTCCCGCCTCCAACTGGCATTTTGCCACCGTGCAGATGATGGTGTAGATGCCGGTGGCAATGGTTGCGGAGACGTGGACGATGCGCGCCATGAAGAAAACTGGATATGGAAATGCCGGAGGGTTTCCGCACCGGAGGATCCTGGGCTGGACTCCGTCGCGGTGGAGGATTCAGCGGGTTTCTGTCACCTCCGACAACCAAACGCTAGCCAGCGCGTTTTCACGGTGTCAACCGGGGGTTTCATACGGCGGCTTTGGTCCGGAATCACGGGAAGACTTCACTCCCAGCGGCGAACTGGCGCGATCCCGGAGCACGCACTCGACATCTTCAAGGCGTTCAAGCGCCGTTGGATCTTCTGGGGCGAACTCCAAGGCGCGCCGATAGCACTGACGCGCCTCCTCATACCGTCTCTCGGCCAGACGATACCCCCCCAGATTGATCCATGCCTCGTCGAGGCATCCCTCCGGGCAGGCCGTTGCCCGGCAGCCGAGCTCCACCGCACGGGCGATATCTCCCCGGAGGAACGCCACATGTGCGGCGAGGATGAGATGCGATGCATCCCCAGGATCGAGGTCATGGGCCTTGAGGTGTTGCTGTTCGGCTCCGGCATAGTCGCCCATGAGTTCCAGAAGATGTCCCCGCCGGTCAAAAACGATCGGAAGCCGCTCTTTCGCCACCACGCCTTCCGCATGGTCCAACGCACGGGCTGCTTCCCCGTACAAGGCCAGCTCGCCGAGGCAGCGGGCGTGACGGATCAGGGTGGGTCCGTGGTCCGGCCGGCCCCTCAAGACCTGCTCGCAGAGGTGGCGGGTGAGCGCAATCTGGCCGGCCTCATCGGCCTGCTTCAGCGCGGCAAGCAGCGAGTCGTTGACCGTCTCGTTCACTGGGTGTCCTGGGGCATGACGTTGGACGCCTCTCCTGGTTCCGGTGCGGTGTCGGATCCGTCCTTCTGGTACAATGCAAATCCCGTGCGCTGGCTGCGGATCAACCAGTGAAGGAGGGTGATTTCGACAAGATCCTCCACCTCGACCTCGCACTCCCCAGCCGCCGATCCCAACAGGGTGCGAAACTTCGATTCCACACGGAGCTTTCCAACCAACCGCCGCCGGGCCTGGGATTCACTGAAGGCCAGGGTGCGACGGACCGCATAGAACCCGACGACCGGCGACTCTTCCGGCACCTCAACGCGGATCCCGCGGCAATGGAGCGTGGCCTGGAATGCGCGCGGGATCATGGAGGATGCCCTGCGCGGTCAGCGGCCCTCCGCTCCCGGGGCGCGGGTGTTGCCGGCGCGCAGATCGGGCGCCCGGACGCGCAACAGCACCGGCGGGGAGGTCTGGCGACCGGCCTGCTGCTCGACGGCGAAGATGGGACGCTCCTGTGGCTGCACCCAGCGGGCCGCAGCCAGGGAGATCTCCCGTTCACTCTCGTCGGCCAGGAAGGTGATCCCGTTCAGGCCCAGATTCTCCACGATCACGCCGTGCGGCAGGTTGTCCACGGAGAAGGTCACCACGCCGTCAAAGGCCAGCCGCTCAATCCGCAATCGCGCCCGTGTCGTGCCGCCCGACTCCAACTCCAGAGCGGCATTGGAGCTGCCGGAGGCGGCCCCGGCGCCTGCGGGGAGATCGAGATGCACCCGGATCCGGGGTGCTTCGGCGGCGAGCTTCGGACGCCCCAGCGAATTCACGGCCATGGCGACGGGACGCCCCTGCACCTCGGCGGTGGCCACCACGGTCATGGCATCCCAGGCCGCATCGGAGGGAGGAGTTGCGCCAACGCCCGCATGGAGCACCCCCTCGGCGTCCTCGTGACCCGCCTCAATCAACAGCGGGCTGGAAACCCGCCAGCCCGACGGCGGGTTCTGGATCGTGACCGTGATCGGCCCCTCGAACCCATCGCGCCGATCCGCCGTGACGGTGAATGATTGTCCGCTGGCCGGCGCGACGGTTGCCCCCGCCCCCCGGAGGGAAACCGAAAACGCCGGTGCGGCCTCACGCAGCATCAGTTCGAACGCATGCCCGGGGCCGCCAAAGCCCCGGGAGTCGGTGACCCGCGCCAGAAAGTCCCCGTCCGCCGGGGCGGTGAAGAAAAGGCGGGAATCGCTCCCCAGATCGCGTCGCGCCGCATCGTCGTTCTCATGGAACAGGGTGAAGCTCGGCAGGCCGTTGGCGACCGGAGCGGCTCCCGGATCGAGCGGCGCAACTAGGTACACCGGCTCGTCCACGTAGTGGGCCATGGGAGTGGTGTCGAAAAACCCGGCCCGGCGTCCGTTGGCGGCGTAGAGAACCGTGTCGGAATCCGGCCCCTGCGGCGCGCGGAAGATCTTCATCACCTCGCCCCGGCACCAGAGCAGGTCGTTCAGTTCCATCTCCTCCCAGTTCTCAAACCGGATGCCGGTCTCGTCGCTGGTCTCGGGACGAAAGGTGATGGCCGAATTGCGCAACGCCTGCAGCCGCACCCGCTCCACGCCGCGTCCATCGGGCCACAGCACCTCGATCCGGGTGTCCGCAGGCGAACCGCGGCGCGAGGCCGTCGTCTCCAGAAGATAGGCGACACCACGCCGTGCGGTGAATCGGAAGCAATCCGTGTCGGGATGCCCCCCTGCGGCATCCAGGCGGCCCTGGATGGCGGCCGGCAAGGGTACCAGACTCGCCAGCGGCGGCGTGTCATTGGGCTCCGTCTCTAAGGGGGCCGGCAGGTCGCTGACCCGCACCGTCCAGGCACGCCTACTCCGCCAAGCGGCGGCCTCCCCGGGCAGGGGATGCTCCCCGGCACCGGTTGCCTTCCAGGCGATGCGTCCCTCTCCCGGGAGGTTGGCGCC
>JAFLEG010000589.1 GCA_017302195.1 Verrucomicrobiota bacterium | reverse complement strand
GCTGTATCACGACGCCCCGGTGAAACGGCTGAGCCAGACGTAATTCCCCATTGACTCGTCCGGCCCATCCGCCGCGCAATGACGGCCTCACTTCCCATGGATCGCCGCGATTTTCTCCTTCAGACCACGGTCGCCTCCGCCGCCCTGGTGTCCGGATGCGCCACCTCCTCCGCCGTGAATCACGACACCCGCTGCTATGAACTCCGCGTGTATTCGATTGCCCCGGGCAAGCAGGAGGCGCTGCTGAACCGCTTCCGTGATCACACGCTGGCCCTGTTCGCCAAGCATGGCATTGAAAGCGTCGGCTACTGGCTGCCGGTGAATGCCGAGGACCAGAGGCTGTTTTTCCTGCTGCGGTATCCCAACCGGGCGGCTCGGGAGGCCTCCTGGAAAGCCTTCTCGGCGGACCCTGACTGGCAGGCGGCGCACAAGGCCAGCGAGGCCAACGGGCCCCTGGTGACCCAGGTGGAGAATCCGTTCCTGGTGGTGACCGATTACTCGCCGGTGGTGCGCACCGGGGATGTGTCCCATGGCGGGGTGTTCGAGTGGCGCACCTATACCACTCCTCCGGGACTGCTTCCCCACCTGGATGCCCGCTTCCGGGACCGCACCATGGCCCTGTTCGCCAAGCACGGGATGCACAACTACGCCTACTTTCACAAGATGGCCGACCAGCCCGCGGCGGACGTGTCGCTCTGGTACTTCCTGACCCACGACTCCGAGGCGGCTGCCAAGGCCTCCTTCGAGGCCTTCCGTCAGGACCCGGCCTGGATCGCGGCGCGCACGGCCAGCGAGCGGGCTGCCGGGGGTTCGCTCACGGTGCCAAACGGCGTGCGCTCCCTCTTCCTGCGCCCGACGGATTTTTCACCCACCCGCTGAACCTGCCGGGCGCTGCCCGAGTTCCAACGCTTCGAGGTCTTGAGCCTCTCGCGCGAGAGCCAGGTGTCAGGTCGCAGGCCTTTGCCGTGCGATGACTATTGGACGGCCGCCGCCGCGTGGTGGCCACCGGCGTGCATCTCCGGAGGGGGCGTCCCGAGTCCTGCCACCGCCTGCTGGGCCATTCCGATCACCCCTCCGGGAAACAGGCCAATGCCGATGATCCCCGCCAAGGCGACGGCCAGTCCGATGGCCGCGGGCAGCGGGATGTGCACCGGGCGATCCACGGCATCCTGTGCCGGCCAGTACATGACGCGGATGATGTTGAAATAGTAGTAGAGCGACATCACCACGGATACGCAGGCCGCCAGGATGGCGACCAGGAAGAGGGGGCTGGAGGGCACCTGGAGGGCGGCGGACCTGAAGAGGTAGAACTTGCCAAAGAAACCGGCCAGGGGCGGGACGCCGGCGAGGCTCACCAGGGCCAGGGTCATGGCGGCAGCGAGGGCGGGGGACCGGCGGCAGAGTCCGGCAAAGACACTGATGTCGTCGTGGTCGTCGGCAGCGGTCACCCGGGCAATCACGGCGAAGGCGGCCAGCGTGGTCAGCAGGTAGCCCGCCAGGAAATACAGGATGGCGCTGGATCCGGTGAAGTTGGCGGCGGCAATGCCGAGCAGCAGGTAGCCGGCGTTGGCGATCGAGCTGTATCCCATGAGGCGTTTCACGCTCCGCTGGGCCAGGGCGCAGAAGCTGCCATAGAGCATGGTGATGATGGCGAAGCCGAGCAGCAGGTGACCCCACCGGGCCATGATCTCGGGCACCACGCTGTAGCTCAGGCGCACCAGGAGGACAAACCCCGCCGCCTTGGACCCGGAGGCCAGGAAGGCGGTGGTCGGGGTGGGGGCGCCCTGATAGACGTCCGGGGTCCACATCTGGAACGGGAAGGCGGAGATCTTGAAGCCGAGGCCGACCAGGGTCAGCAGCAGGCCGATGAGGAACACCGGCGATTTCCCGAGCTCCGCCTGACGCGCCGCGATCTCGTAGAAGTTGGTGGTGTTGGCCGCGCCGAAGATGAGGGCGATCCCGTACACCATGAAGGCGGCGGCGAGGGCGCCGAAGATGAGGTACTTCACGCCGGCCTCCAGCGATCCCTGCCGACGGCGGTGGAAGCTGACCAGGATGTAGAACGTCACCGTGACCAGCTCCAGCGACACAAACATCAGGATGAAATCATTCGCGGACGCGGCGAGCAGCATGCCGGTCAGAGCGAACAGGGTGAGTGCCACATACTCCCCAAACCCGTCGAGGCGGTCGCTGACACCCGCAGCCATGAGCAGGATCAGGATCCCCGTCACCAGGAAGAGTCCCTTGAAGAAGTTGGACAGGGCGTCCACCAGGAACATGCCGCCGAAGGCGGTGTGGTCCCCGGGTGCCAGAGCGCCACCGTGCAGGGTGAGGATGAGCAGGAGTCCGGTGGCAGCGACGTAGGCCAGGCCGCGGCGGGCGGTGGCCGGGATCCAGAGGTCGGCCAGCAGGACACCCAGTCCCAGCACGACCACCAGGAATTCAACGGCAAGGAGCGAAGAGTTCATCGCGACAGAAGTTCAGTGGGCTGGGTGGGTCTCCGCGGTGGCCACAGCCGGGGCGGGGGCGGCGGAGGGCGTCCCGCCGGGTCGGGCACGCTCCACGATCAGGGCGGCGCTGGGACGGATCCGGTCCACCAGCAGGTAGGGCGCGACGCCGAACAGGACGAGCGGGATCAGCAGGACCAGGTACGGCACTCGGCCGGCCCAGGAGACATCCTGTCCGGACAACACCGCCTCGCCGGCAGGGCCGTGCGCCACGTCCCGGATGGCCCGGAGCATGTACACGCCGGCGATCAGCACCCCGCCCCAGGCGGCAGCGACCACGAACCAGGGCAGGGATTTCCAGACGCCGAACATCACCGCCAGTTCCCCGGCGAATCCGGCAAAACCCGGCACGCCGCATCCGGCGAGCAGTGCCGCCACCAGAACCGCGCCGACGAAGGGCATGGAGCGCATGAGACCGCCCAGCCGGCCCAGATCGAGCGTGCCGGTCCGGCGGCGGAGATGGCCGCTCAGGGCGTATTCCAGCGCGGCAAGCAGGGCGTGTGCGACCATCACCAGCACGGCGCCGGTGATGCCGATGAGGCTGACGCTGGCCAGTCCCAGGAAGACGAAACCCATGTGGGCGAGGCTGGAGTTGCCGAAGAGCAGGTTCAGATCGCGTTGCCGCATCGCGACCCAGCCGCAGTACAGGATGTTGCCCAGGCAGAGGATGGCCAGCACCTGGGTCCACTGGGACACCCCCTCCGGAAGCAGCGGAAACGCCGCCCGCAGGAGGGCGAAGGCGCCGATCTTCTTCAGGATGCCGGCATGCATCATGGCGGTGGCGGTCGGGGCGGCGGCGTAACCGGCGGGCGCCCAGCTATGGAAGGGCCAGAGTCCCACCAGCGTGCCGAATCCGAAGAGCAGCAGTCCGAAAATCACCGTCTGCGTGGCGGGCGGCAGCGGATGGGCCTTCAGCCAGGCAGTGAGCGCCACCACGTCCAGCGTGTTGGCGCCGGACAGCGCGTACAGGCACACAAGTCCGACGAGGGCCACCAGGGCACCGAGGGACAGGTACAGCGTGATCTGAAAGGCCACCGAGGT
>JAFLEG010000059.1 GCA_017302195.1 Verrucomicrobiota bacterium | reverse complement strand
GGGCGCTGCCTGTCGTGACCGATGCGGACGGCAGCTTCTCAACCCGCCTGAGGCAGGGTGCGGAGAGCGTGGTGGTCGTTCACGAGGCAGGGTTTGCCCATCTGCCGGTCGGGATGATTCCCCGGGACGGCATTGCACTGGAGCCGTGGGGGGCGATCGAGGGTGTGGTGCTCGTCGCAGGTCAGCCGGCGGCCAGTCAGCGGGTGATGCTTCGGGCCTGGCTGCCGGAGTCGGATGCCACACCGCGTGGCGTTGAACTGGACACCCAGGCGACGACGGATGCCCAGGGACAATTTCGCTTCGACCACGTGCCGCCCGGGCCAGTGGCATTAAGCCGCCACTTCAAGTTCTCCCCAGGCAAGACCGGCCTTGCCGGAAATGGCCCCCGCCAGCGGGTGGAGGTGCCTCCGGGAGGTGTCGCCGAGGTCACTCTGGCGACCCAAGGGCGGGCGGTAATCGGGCGCCTGGCACTTTCCCAAGGGATCCCAGGACATCAGTGGCGGGACGATCTCCAGCAGTTGGTGGAACTCCGTCCGGACCTGCCGTCGGTGACGGTCGGGGCACCCGATGGGAATCCGGAGTTCTTGAAGCAGATGAGGGCCTTCGAGCGCCGCGAGGCGCAGATCCGGAAGTTCTTCCCCGATGTCCAGCCGGATGGCTCGTTCCGCATGGAGGACGTGCCGCCCGGTTCCTACACGCTCCAACTCGGGGTTTCCCGGCCGCCCACCGATCCGGACGACGAAGATCAACGCTTCTTCCGTCCGCCCCTGGGCAAACTGTCGGTAGCCGTCGAGGTGCCGGAAGGAGAGGAACCCCTCGACCTGGGCACGCTCACCATTCCCGTGAAGGTGCCGTGACGCTGCTCAGGCCCGAAGCACCTGGAGGGCCTGAGGATCGGATCGGGACACGTTATGCAAATCCCGGGAGACCGGGACGACGAGCACCCCCACGCTGTGACCAATGTGGCTGCCTTTGACCTGCCAGAGATGATGGCGAACCTCCCGCACCTCAAAGAGCTCCGTGTCCGGCAGCGGGTCCGCATCCCCCCAAAGCCTGCTGTTGATGGTATCCCCAACATGGAACGGTTGAAACGGGCAGGCCGACTCCAGGGAGAAGGTGGGGTTGCTCTCGAACGACTCGTCGTAAAAATCCACCCGGTACTCGATCGGGAGGGCATTACCCACTTTCATCAAGAAGCAGCCTTGCACTGCCGCCGTTCAAATCAAGGCCCGAGGGACCGGTACGGTGCATTTGTAACATTCCACGGTCCGGAATCACCGTCCGCTCGACAAAGCACCCTGCCATCGGTAGGGGTTCGGGCAGTCCAACCACGAGCCGACTCCCGAATGAATTCCAGCATCGCTGAGTTCCGAAACGACTTCCGCACCTTCCTGTACAAACCACTGACGGTCCTGTCCCTGCTCCTGACGATCGGTTCAGCGACCGGGAACAACCCACCGGCCTGCGTTCCGCTGCCTGAAAGCGTCAGCGCCTGGTTTCCGGGGGAGGATACCCGCGATGTGCTGGGTGTGGAGCCGGGGGCCCTGCTTGGGGATGCGCGCATCGGCCCCGGCAAGTGGGGGAACGCCTTCCAGTTCGATGGTGCCAACGATGCCATCAGCGTGCCGGGAACGGCCGGGCTTGATCTGCAGCAGTTCACCGTGGAGTGCTGGATGCGCCGGAGCACCACGGCCCGGGTGGGGTCCGAGGCCGGCGCGGTTCTGATGGGTGGCAACGGCGGTGCCTGGGTGTTCGCGATTTACGCGGAGGGCGGGTTGTATCTTGGCAAGGTGGGGGTCGCCAGCTCTGCGCCCCGCGGCGCCATCGTGGACACCCTGTGGCACCATGTTGCGGCCACGCGGGTAGGGAGCCTGGTGCTCTTCTACGTGGATGGCGTCAGTGTGGGGGAGGCTCCGCTGGGAGAAACCTTCGGCCCGTCCGCGACCTACGGCATCGGGGGGCTGAGCCAGCCCTTCAACAACATCACCTACGGGTTTGATGGATTCATTGACGAGATGACGGTGCACGATCGACCGCTCGGCGCGGCGGAAATCGCAGGCCTGGCCGGTGCCACGGCGCCACGATGCCTGGATGACGTCCTGGTGGCGGTGACCGGAAGTCCGAAGCGGGTGCCCCAGGGGTCCGCGGTGGCGATCACTGCCGAGGTGCGCAACCGCAGCACGAAGCGGACCGGTCCCCTCCGGGTCCATCACAATGCGCCCTCCGGCTTTGAATTCCTCGGCGCCGATCTGAGCCAGGGCACGGTCGCCGCCGATGGCTCCGACGTGGTGGCGCAGTTGGGGTTTCTCGAGGCGGGTGCCAGCGCGGAACTCACCTTCCGGTGGCGTACCGGGACCAACCAGTCGGGCATCGTCAGCCATCGCCTGGCGCTGGATTCCACCCCCGAGGACACCATTCCGGCCAACAATCTGGCCACCATCTCGTACCTGCTCACGGGCGAGTGCATCCCCGCGCTTCCCGGACTGCGCTTCTGGTGGCGCGGGGAGAATTCGCCGGAAGAGGCCATCAGCGGCATCGAGGGCACCGCCAGCCCGGCCCTGAAGTACACAGAGGGCCTGGTGGGTGACGCGTTTTCCTTCCGGGAGAATCTGGCGGTGCTGTCCCAGCCCCAGAGTTCCCCGCTGCCATTGGGGGATTTCTCGTTTGAAGCCTGGGTGCGGCGTGCCAATGGACAGGCGGTGTCGCCGACGGGCGCCCATTGCTTCCTCCTGGCCGCGCCCCAGGGGGCCATGGGCTTTGGAATCGTCCCGGACGGACGGCTGTACTTCTACAGCCAGCCCACCGACTCGACCTTCTCCCAGGCCACCGTCACGGACACCGCCTGGCATCACATCGCCCTGTCCAAGGCCGGTGCCGACGTCCGGTTCTTCCTGGATGGGGCGCCTGCGGGCACGGCGACCTACCCAACCGGCGTCCGCCAACTGGAGTACCTGACCCTCGGGGGCATCACCGGCAGCGACCCGAACAACACGTACTCGTTTCTGGGAGATGTGGACGAGGCCGCGCTGTACACGCGAGCCCTCACCCCGGCGGAGGTGGCGGTGATCGCGGGCGCCGGGCCGGCAGGCCGGTGCAGCAACGACCTCAAATTATCCGTCCGGTCGGCGCCACAGCAGGTGGTCGTCAACGACCTTTTCGAGGTGGTGCTGCAGTTGGAACAGGCGGGTACGGTCGCGGGAGAAGGGGTGAGATTTCTCACCGTGCTGCCACCGGGTGTCGAGTTCGTTTCCGGGTCCAGCACCCAGGGGCTGGTTTCCGAATCCGCAGGCGTGGTCCGCTGTGAACTGGGCTCGGTGCTCCCGGGACTTCCGGCGACCCTCACCCTCCGGCTGCGGACGGGTGCCACGCGGGAGTTCCGCCTGGATGCCCGGGTTCAGAGCCTCTCCCAGGAGGTCACCGAGCAGAACAACACGCAGCAGATCCAGATCAGCGCCGTGGATTTCCAGATTCTGGTGGATTCCGCCGTGGTGGACGAAGGGGCGGCCGGAACGTCAGGTGCCGCGCTGTTCCGGGTGCACTTCAACGTGCCCCGCACCGAACCGGTGCGGCTCGGGTTTTCCACGGAGGATCTTTCGGCCGCCGCGGGGACCGACTACCAGGCCCGGACCGGCGAGCAGGTTGTCCCGGCCGGAGAGGTCCGCGCCGACATTGCCATTCCTGTCCTCGGCGATGCCTCATACGAGTCCGATGAGGAGTTCCGGTTGCGCGTCACCGATCTATCTTCCAACCAGACACGGACCGCGGCCGGCGTCGGGGTGATCCGGAATGACGACCTGCCGCCCCTGCTTGAGGTCCAACCCGCCCGGTGGGTCGAGGGATCCCGGGGGGCGTCCGAGGTTCACTTCAACGTGCGGCTGACCGGGGACACCCATCTGCCCGTGCGCTTCCGGCATCTGCTGGAGAGTGGCACGGCACGGGCCGGTTCGGATTTTGCGGGTGGCACGGGCGTGATGGAACTGCCCCCCGGGGTGGTCGAGGGGCGCGTGGTGCTGACACTGCATGGCGACACCGTGTTCGAGGGCGAGGAACTGATGCTGTTGCGCCTCGCGGATGCGGAGGGGTGCCGTCTGGCTTCGGACAGCGTGCGGGGCGTGATCGCGGATGATGATCCCCCCGCCGGCGTGCCGGCCCGTTTCTCCGTGACGCCCGCCGGCGATCCCCTGGAGCCGGGTCGGCCGTTCGGCCTGACGGTGACCGCGCTGGATGCCGCAGGTCAGGTCCTGGAGGGCTTCGACGGCACGCTGGCCATTACGGCACGGCGTGGCTCGGGGGTGCCCAGCCGGATGGTGATCTCGGAACTGCTCGCCGGCACCCGGGACCAGACCGACTTTGTGGAACTGCTGAATGTCGGCGTGGACCCCGTCGATCTCTCCGGTTGGCGCGTGCTGCTCTTTGGGCCGGCGACCTGGCCCGAGCCCACCGTGACGCTCCTCCTCCGCTCCCCTCTGGTGCTGGAATCCGGCCGCTCGGTGGTCTTGAACGACTTCCTCAATCCTGCATCCACGGTCTTTCAGGCCTTCGTGTTGTCCCAGCATCTGTGGGCGCCCGAGGTATCGGATGCCTTCTTTGGCGGCCCGCTGGTGGCGGTGGTGCTGGAGGACCGCGGCGGATTCACCGAGGACTCGTTCCTGGCCGGACGCGCCAGCAGCGGATTCCTCCAGGCCATTCTGGGTCCCTCCGGCGTGCGATGGGACGGTCCGGCCGTCGAGCTTCCAGGCGCCGCGCCTCACGCGATCCAGAGGGTCGGCGGCCGGAACAGCCGTGCGGCGGAAGACTGGACAGTGGGACTCCATCCCAATCCCGGTGGCATCGGGGTCCGGTTGGATCCCCGGTTCGAGGATGCCGTTGCGATCCCGATGTCCCCCGGAGCCCTTTCGGGTTTCAGTGCCGGGCGATGGACCGGCACCGTGCTGATGCCGGATCCCGTCTCCGGGGTGGCGTTCTACGTCGAGGACGGCAATGGCCATTCCGGCCGCTCGGACTTCCTGAGTTCCCGCAGCGATCTGGATCAGGACGGCTTGCCCGACGCCTGGGAAATTGATTTCGGACTGTCGTACCGTGATTCCAAGGATGCCGCGGGCAACGGGGATGGCGATGCCTACACCGCGCTCCAGGAATGGGTGGCGGGCACCGACCCTCGGGACCGCGCGAGCGCGCTCCGGCTGGTCCTCCGGGGGCGTCGTCTGGAGTGGGTCGCAAGCGCCGGACGCCGGTACCGGCTGGAGCAGAGCGACCTGGGCGCCGGCGGCGGCTGGACGCTCCGCAAATCCTGGGAACCGGGCGAAGGCGGCCTGATCTCCGAGGACCTCGGTGACGCCGGGGGCAGCGACAACCACCTGTTCCGCGTGCTGGTGGAGGTGCCGTAGCGGCGAAGGGCCACCGGGCGGCTACTCGGAATTTGGGTAGCTGCCCAGCACCTTCACGAAGCTGCAGTGGTGGCCGAGCAGCTCGATCGCCTTTGCGACCTTGGGCTCGTCGGAGTGCCCGTCGCAGTCCACGAAGAAGAAGTATTCCCATGCCTTCCGCTTGCTGGGGCGGGACTCGATCTTGGTCATGTTGAGGCGGAACCGGCGGAATGGTGCCAGCGCCTTGTGCAGCGCACCCACTTCGTCCCGGATGCTGAACATGAGCGAGGTGCGGTCGTGACCGCTGGCCGGGCCGCACTGGCGTCCGAGCACCAGGAACCGCGTGGCATTGGCCGCGTTGTCCTGGAGGTCGCGCTCCAGCACCGGCAGCCCGTACTGTGCCGCCGCCAGCTCGCCGCACAGGGCGGCGGACTTTGCCTCCGCCGCGGCCAGCTCGGCGCTGCGGGCGTTGGAGCTGGTCTCCACCAGCTCCGCGCGCGGCAGGTGCCGCTGAATCCAGCCCCGGCACTGGGCCAGGGTCTGCGGATGCACATAGAGTTTCCGCAGGGTGGACCTGGCCGACCGGCTGGCCAGGCAGTGGGAGATGCGCAGCACCACCTGGGCGACGATCTTCAGGTCGCTGTCCACGAACATGTCGAGCGTGTGGGTCACCACGCCCTCGGTCGAGTTCTCCACCGGCACCACGCCATAGTCGGCGCGGTGCTTGGACACCTCGCTGAACACCTCGCCGATGGTCTGCTGCGCCGCGTAGCGCAGGCTGGCCCCGAAGCGCTTGAGCGCGGCCTGGTGGGTGAAGGTGGCCTCGGGGCCGAGGTAGGCGATGACCAGGGTCTTCTCCAGCGCCAGGGCACTGGACATGATCTCCCGGTAGATGGCCTGGAGACCCGCGTTGGTGATCGGACCGGGATTGCCGCGGCAGATGCGCTGCAGGACGGCCCGTTCGCGATGGGGGGCGTAGATCTCCTGTCCGGCCTTGAGCTTGATCTGGCCGATTTCCAGCACGTGCCGGGTGCGCTCGTTCAGCAGCCGGACGATCTGCTCGTCGAGCTGGTCAATGGCCTGCCGATGTTCCTGGAGACTCATGAACCGCGTCAGCATGCCCGGAACGCCGCCCCCGGCGAAGCGCGAAACACGGCCGCCCTGCCCTGACGTCCATCTCACCTCGGCAGGTCCTGCGTTCGGTGCCGGCTCAGCGGGACTCCCCGGAGGGCTGGGTGCGCGGAATGACGGGAGGGCGGTTGTCCGCCGCCGCCTGGGCGCGGCGCAGGGCCAGGATGTCGGCGGCGGCGTCCGGACGGAAGACTCCCACCAGGCGACCCTGCCAGTACACCGGGGCCGCGGGCACGCCGGCGGCTGAGAGGCGGAGCAGGGCCGGTTCCAAGGGCTCGGCCGCATCCAGGAAGATCAGGTCGGTCCGCATGACCTGGGCGACCGGAGTTCCGGGACCGTGCCGTTTCAGCGCCTCCAGCAGGTCATCCCGCACCAGCATCCCCACCACCCGGTCCTCGTGGAGCACCAGCAGTTCGGGAACAGATCCGGCGAGCATCCGCTGGGTGGCCGACTCCAGGGAGTCGTGGCTGGCGAGGGAGGCGGTCCGGGTCTGCATGGCCTGTCCCACCACGGCGCCGCCAATCACTGCACGCACCTCGGTGGCCCGGGCTTCCCCGCCCGCGCCCAGCCATACGAAGACCGCGATGAACAGCAGGACGTACATTTGGTAATAGAGCGCCACCCCGGCAAAGACCACCGCCATAAAGCGTCCCACGCCCGCCGCGATGCGGGTGGCGCGCACCGGATCCAGGACCATGGCCAGCAGGGCCCGCAGGACCCGTCCGCCATCCATGGGAAAGGCCGGCAGGAGATTGAACACGACCAGGGACACGTTGACCACGAAGAGGCGCTGGGCGAACGAGAAGGCGTCGAGGGCGGCGGAGGGAATCGGCGAGCGGCCTGCAAGCCACAGGAAGGCGGCCAACGCGCCTCCCAGCGCCACATTGACCAGCGGACCCGCGACCGCGATGGCGAGTTCGTGGCGTGGATTGTCCGGCAACCGCTCCAGCCGGGCCACACCGCCAATGGGCAGCAGGGTGATGTCCCGCGTGGTGATTCCGTAGTGCCGCGCCGTCAGCACATGGCCGAACTCATGCAGCAGCACGCAGGCGAACAGGCACACATACAGCAGCATGCCGCTGATCGCCGCCCGGAGGGACTCCTCCTGAAGCCCGATCACGCCCAGCAGCAGCAGGAAGGTCACGTGCAACTGCACATCCACGCCCCACCAGCGTCCGATCTTGAGGGACCATTTCATCGTTTCCGGTCGCCAATCCCTAATCCGAACCGTCCGAAGGTCAATGACGGGGCGTCCCAGGTTGCAGGGCTGGCGCCGGGATGCGGGCTCTAACGGCCCGCCTCGGTGACGGTGGTCACCGTGCCGGAGGGGGGCGGGGCGAGCTTCTGGCGGGGGCCTCCGGGCCACTGGATGGTGATCTCATCGGCAGACCGTCCGGTCCCCAGGCCGAAGGTGACCGGCAGTTCGCTCTGCGAAAGGTAGCTCCGCGTGGGCATGACCTGACGCGACTGCAGGCGCCCGCCGCTGCGCACGGTGATCCAGGTGCCGATGGCGTCCCTGTTGGCCCGGGTGCCGACCAGCTTCAGGCGGAACGAGCCATGGCCCAGCGTCTGGTCGTTGCGAAGCACCCGGGGGGCTCCCCCCAGTTGGGCGATCACCACGTCCAGATCGCCATCGCCGTCGAGGTCTGCGTACGCGCTGCCGCGTCCGACCACCGGTTCAAAGAGATCCGGCCCGGCGGCTGCGGCATCCACGGGCAGGAACGCCGGCGCACCGCCGGCGTTCCAGAACAGTTGCGCCGGCTGGCGGTATCGCGCCCCGGGCTGGATCTTCTCGATCGCCTCCTCGATGTGCCCGTTGGCGGTGAGCACGTCCGGACGCCCATCCAGATCGTAGTCAAAGAAGAACAGCCCGAACTTCAGCAGGGACTGGCTGGCGGGTCCGAGGCCCTCGGCCACCGCCTCATCGGTGAAGTGCAGTTGGTCCGGACGCCCATTCTTCCGCGCCACATACAGGGCGTTCATCTCGTTGGCAAAGTTCCCGATGGCCACCGCCACCGCCTCGTCATTGCGGAACCGGGCGGCATCAATGCCCATGGCGCCGCGGGCCTGTCCGAAGGCGTCGAAGGCCATGCCGGTCAGCTCGCCCACCTCGGCAAAGGTGCCGTCGTGCCGGTTGGTGAACACGAAGTTCTGCACCGTGTCGTTGGCCACCACCAGGTCCATCCAGCCGTCGTCGTTGAGATCAAGCGGCGCCACCGCCAGGGTCTTGGCCGCGGGCAGGCCGGTGGCGGGGTTGGTCACCTGGAGTCCGCTGGCCGCGGAGACGTCGGTGAAGCGGACGAGCCCCGGCTGACCGCCCTCATTGCGGTAGAAACGCGGTACCGTCCCGGGGAAATTCCAGGGGCGTCCATACGCGCGCCCGACACCCGGAAGCTGGTTGTTGACCCGGCGGTCCACCTCCGGCGACCAGCCCACGTAGTGCCCCACGTACAGGTCCAGATCCCCGTCCCGATCCGCATCAAACCACGCCGCGGCGGTGGACCAGTCCTCCGGCCTGCCCCCGACGCCCGATTCCGCGGTGACCTCGCGGAAGCGCCCGCCGCCCAGGTTGTGGAACAGGCGGCTGCCCCCGACGCCGGTCATGAGCACGTCCACCGCCCCGTCGTTGTCGAAATCCGCGCAGGCCGCGCCCATGCCGTAGAAGTCCACGTCCAGTCCAGACCCCCCCGAGATGTCCGTGAAGCGCAGCGGACCGCCCGGCACGGTGTCATTGCGGTAAAGGGCCGAGGTGGGCGGTGGCTCCGACGCGCGGCGCGGATCTCCGGGCCACCAGGTGGAGTTGATGAAGAGCAGGTCGGCGTCCCCGTCGCCATCGGCATCGAAACAGGCCACGCCGCCCCCCATCGTTTCCGGCAGCCACTTTTCGCCCCGGGCCCCGTTGTCATGGCGGAAGGAGACGCCCGAGGTCGGGGTGACGTCGGTAAATCGCGCCACCGGCGGGCGGACCGAAGTCGTCACCGCTGCCGGGCGGCGCGTCGGGTCCGGATCGTCCGGCCCCGCCGATTGGACCAGCCACCAGACCAGTCCCGATGCCATCACGCCGACCGCGCCCAATCCAAGCAGCAGATGCCAGAGTGCCGACTCGCTGGAGGGCGGCGGAGACTCGGGGAGTGGCGGGGACATCGTGCTCCAGAACGTTGCGGAAGGCCCATCCGTGGCGCAAGCGCCTGCTCCGTTCCGCCGCGCCGCCGAGGCCTCCTGCCGTGGTCGGCGGCATGGGGACGATGACCGTCCGCCTCCCGGGTGTCCCCGGTCTGGGCTGTCAGAATCGCGCCCGGAAGTAGCGGTAGGGCGAATCCATCGGCACCACGTAGGGCAGTTCTCGAACGGCCAGGTCCTCCCAGACCGTGGGCTCGCCCTGGAGATCCCGGGTGCCTTCCAGGGTTTGAATGGGCCCGCCCGGCCCCCACGGCTCAATCACCACGGCACCTGTGGGCGTCCGGCTGGCCCTGATCCGGAAGAAGTCATCCACGAAGCCCACCAGATTGAGCACCAGGTAATCCGCATCCCCCCGCATTGGGGCGAAGCGCAGGGTGATGGGCGACGGGGACCCGGGCACCATGAGGATCCTGGGCTCGGAAGATTCCGGACGCCGGAGCCGGACCAGACGATTCGTGTGCCATCCGCCGGAGCCCGCCGCCTCGAACATCCCGAGTGTTTCAACAACCTGATTGGGCAGCCGCGGGTCGGTCAGCACCTGCTCCAGCCGCGCCTGGAGGCCGCCTTCCCGGTCATCCCCCGAGGCCATGGAGGCCCAGATGTGATACAGGCCGGGTGGAATCCTTCGCGTGTAGTTGAACCATTGACCCGATGCGCTCCAGCCCAGGGAGTAATTGGGGGAGACGGTCCAGGTCTCGGAACCACGCCGGCCCTGCGCGCCCTCATCCCGTGCCCACAACGGCACGTTGGGCAGGTCCCCGGTGCGATACAGGTCGGGAACGCCTTCGACCGGCTCCCGAAGATAGTCGCGCCCGGCCACGGCGGAGAGCCCGGCATACGCTCCGCCGTAATAGGGTATCTGGCTCGCACGCGCCTCATGCTGTCCCGAGGAATGATTGAAGTCCTCGGCCTCAATCAGGAACGGGGTGAGCCCGGTCCAGGGATCCGGCCAGGGATCGGAAGGGTCTGCCATCCCGGGCTCCGCGGAGAGGAAAACGAGTCCGCAAACACATGCCGCATGGGCCACAACGCGGGGACGCTGGCGCCCTCGGGGAAACACGCAGGAAGGCTGCCGTGACCGCCACCACCAATCAAGGCTTGCCGGCCGTGGGCCCAGCGGGCTGACCTACGGATCGAGGCGGCTCTCGCTGGCCGTGTTGACCGGCCAGTCGGCGATTCGGGGGCTTTCCGGGGTGCGGGGGGAGTGGGCGAGGTTGTCGTTGTTCCAGCGCGCCCGCCAGTGGTCGTTCTTCGGATTCACAATGTCCCGGCGCCTTGCGGCGTCGGCGTGTCCGTCGGCAAACATGAGCACCGTCTTGAAGTGATGCCGGTTCGCGGGCCCGTCTCCCAGGCTGCGGGGATCCAGGTTGCCGTCGAACTCCCCGGTCTTGGGCCGGGCCACGGCGCCGTTCCCGGGCTTGCTGTCGCCCACCATGATCATTTCGCTGGGAGCCACCACCATCGAGTCCCGGACATCGGTGCCGGCGGCCACCGGGCCGTCAATGTCGCCACCGAGCCCCAGATGCGGACGCGCCCCGGGATCGTTCAATCCCCAGTCGTTGTACCCCAGGGAGAACAGGGACAGCTCGGAGACCGCCCAGGGGTCCAGGTTGCCGTCCAGTCCGCGCCGGTTGCCCAGGGTTTTGTTCACGTTGGTGTCCCAGCGGCTCTCCGGAATGGCGGAGGGACAGGAGAAGAGGGCCCGGTTGGTGCCGATCTCGCTGAACAGCCGGACCGGCCAGACGTAGTAGAAGCCCCGCACCACGGAAAGACAGCCGGGGTACTTCTGGTGCGAGGTCACGTACATCGCGGTCGCGATGCCGATCTGCCGCTGGTTGTTCAGGCAGGCGGTCTGACGGGCGAGGCTTTTGGCGCGGGCGAGGGCCGGCAGCAGCATCGATGCAAGGATCGCGATGATGGCGATCACCACGAGCAATTCAATCAAGGTGAATGCCTGGGG
>JAFLEG010000588.1 GCA_017302195.1 Verrucomicrobiota bacterium | reverse complement strand
CGAAGCTCACCGCTGAGAAAAAGAAGGCTGCGGCCGGGACGTATCGCTTTTGAATGAGCTGCCCGAGCCCCACAACCAGCAGGCTCGCGATGGCCGCTAGAAAAGGGTGGGGCCGCGGCTCCGCGTACCGCATGGAGTGAGGCTCCATCTTTCGGAAGTTCATGACCCCGCCCGACTCGCGCTCCATTGGCCTTGGGGCGTCCTTTGGAGGAAGGGCCTGCCGAGCAATCGGCTGGGTCTTTTTCTTGGCGGGCCGTCCGCAGTGAATGCACGCGGGCGCCGCGTCCGACACTTCCTTTCCGCAGTCTGGGCATTGGATCAGGGCCATGACCCTGAAGTTCTGCCGCACATGGCCTTGCGTGTGAATAACTTTTCGAGGTTTGGACGTGGGTCGGACAGCTAGTGTCCGACCTGATTGGCAGGATTGCGCCAATGAACCCAGAGAACCTGTTTCCGGAACTCTCCCACCTGGCTGATGACGAGCGGATTCGCACGGCCGAGGAATTGGAGGCTATCGCTTCGGCCCTCCGCGCTTCCGTGCAGCGACCCCGGCAGCAATACGGCGAGCAAGATCCCCGGGACCTTGAGGCCGGGGTGGCGTTTGCGGCGTAGCCGTTGCGGCCAGCAGGGCGCGGGCGCGCTCGGCCAGCAGTTCGGGGACCATCCGCCGGATCGCTGCGTTGATCAGTCCGTTGGGCTTCATGCCGGCCTCTTTCGCTGTGTCGAGCATGGCCTGCGTGTCGTGATCCAATCGCAGGGAGGTGACCTTCGTTTTTTTCTGAACCTGTTCGGCGGGTTTCATTGAGCGTTGTTAGCACACTTGTATTACAATGACAGATTTTTGTTGTACTACAACGCATCAATATACTACTTCCTTACACGTGACCACGAAACGAAATGCGCCGGCTCCGGAGAGAGCAACGCCACGGAGGCGCGTCACATCCTTCGAGCCTGACACTGATGTGGCAGTCCTCCTGGACCGGGCCGCGGCCGTAGGGATCAAGAAGGGGTTTGCCATCAACTTCGCCCTCCGGAAGTACCTCCCCAAGCGACTCGGTCTGGAGGCAGCCCGATGAGCGACGCCCCCGAATTCCTGAAGCCCGCGGAGGCGTACAAGTTCCTGCGGATCGGCCGTGACTCCTTCTATCGGCTGGTGCGGCAACGGAAGATTCCGGTCATCCGGCACGGCAAGAAGGGGTTCGTTGTCAGCCGGGCCGTCCTGCTGGAGGCCGGGGCGAAAGGTATCCGATGAGCCGCCGCGCCTCTCTGCCGATGTCCGCCGCCGTGCTGACCATCGCGGAAGCCGCCTACCTTCTGGGGCTCTCCAGGAAAACGGTTCTGCGGTTGATCCGTGAAGGCCGTATCGAGCCGGCTGGGGTGTCCTACGAGGCAATCGTCAGATTCGCCGCTGATGCCGACGCCCGCCCCGCGGGAAGGAGGGTCCGGTGTTCCTGATCCTCTGCCGGGCGATGGTCTTGGCGAGCGCAACCGCGCTGCTGCTGGGCATCCACTACTGGCTCGGGCCTGGCGCCGCGGTGCTGTTCCTGGCCGTCATCATCGCGGCCGTCATCGCGGGAGGATCGGACCTGTGACCCTCCTCCGCTGCATCGCACTGGCTGCCGCGCCGTTCCTGCTGGCCCTGACCCTCGGGGCCTGCACCGCCCTCTTCATCCGCGGATGCGACCTGACCCTCCGGGCCACGGGTGCCGCCTCCGCCATCAGAAAGTGACCCCCATGAACACGAACCCGCTCCTGAAATTCATGCGCCGCCAGAGGCGCGCCCGCCGGGCCTCTCTCCGGCTGACGCTCAACGCCAAGGACAAGGTGGAACCGAACTGGCTCCCGGCTCTTCCCGGCCCTGAGACCTGCGGCATCCCGGGATTCCCCGAGCGTCGGTCCTACCTGGCATCCCGCCGCACCGCCCGCACCCGGCGCAACGCCGAGAAGCGGAGGGGCCTGTGAGCACGCCCGCCATGATCCTCCTGTCCCTGATGATGCTCTCTCTGGGGATCGCCATGGAGAAGCACGGGACACCCCGCAAGAGCGAGCGCCACAACGTGTGGCCTGTGGTCCTCGCGGTTTGCGTCGAACTCACGCTCCTCTACTGGGGCGGATTCTTCAGCGTTCACAACTGAAACCCCTATGCCTGACCATCCTCCTGAATTGACCGACGACATTGACCTTTCCGATTCGCCCGTGGTGTCCCGCCTGACGGTTGCCCGATTGTTCAACCTCGGGAACTACGAGCACGAACGGATCGAGATCGAAGTCCGACCACGCGGCTCGCATTTCAGCTCCCCGCTTCAGACCCTCGGTGAAGTCCGCGCCGCCCTGGCCGCGTGCAGGCCCGTCGAGGAGCCTTGGAATCTGGATCGCGCTCGGTCCTTTGCGGCCGGGCACATCCCGGTTTGGAACGGTGTTGGAGATGAGCCCGAAGGCGACTGGGTGAGTCCGACCCAAAGCGAGGAACTGCTCGCTGTTCTCAAGGAGTACGAAGCCAAGGTCGTCGTCCAGCGCCTTGCGATTGAGACCCTTCGTCGCATGGGGGACGTCGAAATCACCGGCGGGCAGACACACTGATTTCCCTATGGGAGTTCCCGCCTGCCCTACGGGAAAGACCGGGTGAAAGTCCCGGATGGGGCGAGGATTTCACACCACATCAAACCATGAGCCTACCATCGAAACTCCCGGCCCTTGCGCCGGACCGCCTCCAGGCGCTTGCCGCCTCGTCCACCAACGCCGCTTCCGTCTTCTCCGCCGCCGGAGAAGGCGACGTGTCGGCGGCCCTTGCCGTCGCTGAGTCCATTGCGGACCTCCGAGTTCAGTTCGACGATCCGGGAATCCGCGCGCGCATCGTGGCGCTCCAGGACACCCCGCTGGGTTTCCGCACGGACCGGGACCCGAAGGTGATGAACCGGAAGACGGAGCGCCCCAACGTCCCCTACGACTACGAGACGGTGAAGGACTGCACCATCGAGGCGATGCTGCGCGGTCTCCAGATCGTCGGGAACCAGTTCAACATCATTTCCTCCCGGTGCTACCTGACGAAGGAGGGGCTGGAATACCTGATCCGGCGCCGGAAGGACGTCACACTGTTCCAGATCACCCTCGGGGTGCCGCGCATGCTGACCGGTGGGGCGCTCATCCAGGGGGAGGCATCCTGGAATCAGAACGGCACGCCCAGGACGCTGAAGGCCGAACTCCCGGTGAAGGCGGACCAATACTCGGGAGCGGATCAGATCCTGGGAAAGGCGACCCGGAAGCTCCTGGCCCGGTGCTACGCGACCATGACCGGCACCAGCGTCCCGGAGGGTGACGCCGAGGACGCGGACCCAGCGCCCGCCCTGCCACCTGCAGGTGGCGGGGAAGCCGCCGCCGCGGCGACCACGGAGGCGCTGAAGGGCACCGCGCCCGCCGCACCGCGCCAGCGTACCACGCCGAAGCCGGCTGCCGCAGCGCCGGTGCCCACCACTCCCGCAACTCCCGCCGTGCCTCCTGCGGAAACCGTGGCCCCCGCTCCGCCGACGGAGCCCGAAGCCCCGCCTGTTCAGCAGAC
>JAFLEG010000587.1 GCA_017302195.1 Verrucomicrobiota bacterium | reverse complement strand
GCGTGCTGCGCCTGGCGTTGGTTCTGGTGCCCGCCGGTCTCCTCCTCACCGCGCTGCCGCCGTACCATCCGGTCGCCTATCTGCATGTCACCCTGATGGGCGGCCTGGGGTTGCTGACGCTGACCGTGGCCACCCGCGTGGTGCTGGGGCACAGCGGACAACTGGCGCGGCTCCGGGGTCCGAACCGCTGGCTGTGGGGGGTGGCGTCGCTGGTGCTGCTCGCCGTGATCACCCGGGTCAGCGCCGACCTCTGGCCGCGCATCCAGGCCAGTCACTACATCCACGCCGCCCTGCTCTGGACCGCCGCGCTGGCGTGGTGGGGATTCCGAGTACTTCCCAGCGTCCTGCGCAGGGATCCAGATCCCTGAAGCCTACACCAAGGACTCCAGGATCTCCTCCGTGCCCTTTGCGTCCTCTGTGTGAGACACCTCCAGGTGGTGCGGATGCTCACGCCACGGAGAGTCCGCAGAAACTTCGTCCGTATTGCCCCAACAATCCCTGAAAGAACCGTTCAGCGGGGACGGCGGTCCGGCGCCTTGTAGCCGCGGTGCCAGGACAAGCTCCAAAGCTGCTCGATCTTGACGGCTTCGACATGGCCATCGGTGAAGACCACGTCAATGGACCCGGGCAGACGGCTCCCCGCCGGCACATTCCACGATTTCCGCGGGCTCGCGCTGCCGTGCCGTGCGATGCAGAAGCGCTGCATCATGGCGTTGTTGGCGCCGGTGGCGACATCCCGGGCCGGGGCATCGGTGGCCAGCGGCCAGGAATCGGCCCAGATCGAGTCGGCAAAAATGGGGGTGGTCACCGGATTCTCATAGCTGCTCTCGCCGGCAAACTGCTTCTTGGGATCCTGCACGCCCTCGCCCACCGGGGAGTACATCCATCCGTTCATGCCATAGCTGCTTTCGAAGCCGGTGTTCCACTGCACCGGGGCCTTCATCGGGCCATACCAGGCGGCCGAGGCCGTGCCGATGGACTCCCCGGTGGGCGTCCGCTTTGCGGGCACCGGCGCCGTGGGACAGATGCGGATCTTGTCCGCCGGCACGTCGCGGCGGATGACGGCCATCCAGAAATTGTCCGGCGTGTACCCCACGGGAAAGGTCTTGCCCGTCTCGGTCACATACATGATCTGGCCGAGCCCCATCTGCTTCAGATTGTTGAGGCAGGCGGAGCTCTGCCCCTTGGCCTTGGCCCGGGCGAGGGCGGGCAGGAGCATGCCGGCCAGGATGGCGATGATGGCGATGACGACCAGCAGTTCGATGAGGGTGAAAGCTGCCGGACGCCGGCCGGAGCGACGATGGACAGGGCGCGCGTCTCGCATCGTCAACAACCGTGAGCCGCCGGCAGCGCCCTGTCGAGAATCCGAACGGCGACTAACGAGTCTTTCGTGATGAACTGTGATCACGGTGAAACACGACCGTGCCCGACCTGGCAGGGCTTGGGCTCCTGCACGACCCAAACTTCCATCGCCAGGTGTATGAAGTCTGTGCGGGGAACGGGGGACGAGTTGCGCGTTGGCACTTCCCACGATGCGCGTCGCTCGTCCACGGGCAGAGTGGGTCGGTATTGGTTCGCGGATGGAACGCGACCCTGCCGATGAGTAGATCCGCAATGAATTGCAATGCATCGCATTGGGCCCCCGGAGAAAAGCATCACCCGGCCAGGGCAGAATCTCCTCTGCGCCCTTTGCGCCCTCTGTGTGAGACACCACCGCCGGCTCACTTCAAGCTGGCCAGGTACTCGATGAGGTCGCGGAGGCGGCGGGGACCGAGGATCTCCGCCAGTCCGGAGGGCATCGCGGAGGCCCCGCGGTCACGGGAACGAATCCTGGCGGTCTCCACGGACACCGTGGAGCCGTCGGCGAGGCGCAGGGTCAGCATCCCGGCGGATTCCCCGACGGCGATGCCCGCATCGACCTCGCCGTCATCCAGGGTAACCAGGACCGTCTCGTAACCGGTCGCCAGCCGGCTGTCCGGGGTGACCACGGACTCCAGCAGGGCCCTGCGGTCCAACTGGCGTCCGATCGCGGAAAGATCGGGACCGACCTCCCCGCCGCGGTCCCACAGCTTGTGACACCGGATGCACTGCACTTCGGCGCTCTGGAAGACGGCCTCGCCTGCCGCCGCCGAGCCGCCTTCCAGCGACACCGCGTAGGCGGCGATCGGGTCGGAGGCCCCCGACTCCCGGAACCGCCGCCGCTGATCGTCGAGCCCGGGATCCGACCGGGCTGTCGCGGCTTCCAGGAGATCCAACTGCACAGCCGGAGGAACGGTTCCGGCCAGCAAGCGCTCCATCCACTGCCCCAGAAGTGCCGCCACTTCCGGATGCTCCAAGCGCGCCAAGCCTGCGAAGGCGGCCTGGCGGTCCGAATCGGATCCGGTGTCGAGCACGCGCCGGAGCAGGGCGAAGGCGCCGGGTCCGTTGGCGCGGGCCGCCAGACGCAGGGCCAGACTCCGCACCGCCGGATCGGCATCGGCAAAGAGCGGGTCGAGCGTCTGCGGCAGGGAGGGATCCTCCAGCGTTGCCAGCGCCTGGAGCGCCGTGGTGCGGACTCCGGCCGGGCGGCGTGCGTCGAGAGTCAGTGCCGCCAGGGTCGGCGCGACCTCCCGGATCTGAAGCGCGGCGGCGGCACTCGCGGCATCCGCCACCAGGGCCGGTGCCGGGGAGGCCAGGAGTGAGCCCAATCCCGGACGGAGGGCGTCACGGGCGTCCGAGTCCGAACGCTGGAAAACCAGCGGACGCCACAATCCGGTCACCCGGTCCCGCCCAGCCGTCCCGGGCCACGCGGCCAGGGCAATCAGAGCCTCGGAGCGGATCGCCTCCGGCAACCGTTCGTTGGCGGCGATCTCTCCGAGCCGGCGTGCGGATTCCCGGGTGCCCACCCGCAGGCAGGCGTTGACCACCCGGCGGGAGAAGGGTGCCTCCGACAGGCGCGCGTCCGAAACGCCCGCCAGGTCCGGAAGTGCGGCCGCAATCGGAAGATCGTGAATCGCCCGGGCGGCTTCCGCCCGCACCGCCGGATCGGGATCGGAAAGAAAGTGCGCCAGCTCCGGACGCTCCAGGCGGCGGAGCGCCACGACCGCGACCAATCGCACTCCGGGAGACACATCGCCACCGAGCTTCATCAGTGCCGGCGCATCAGCGCATCCGAGCATTCCCATCACCAGCGCGTGTCGCAGGATGGGATCGGACGACGCCCCGGATCGGGCGGCCGCAACGAGGGAGTCCAGGGATTCGGAAGCGCCAATCCGGCCCAGCGCCAGGGCCGCTTCGCGGACCACCATCGGCGGACTCCCTCCGACCAGCGTCCCCTGCAGGGCCTTCACCGCGGGAGCATGACGCTGGTCACCCAGCACCGATGCCGCCACGGCGCGCAGTTCCGGTGACGGATCGGACAACAGCGGGATCAGCGGATCGAGCGCCGTGGTCGGATCAAGTCCGCCGGCACGCCCCGCCTGACGGGCGATCTGTCCCAGCGCCCAGGCCGCATGCCGTCGCGCGGGCAGTGGGGCTGATGGCATCAGCGCGGCGCGGAGGGGCGCCACGGACGCGGCA
>JAFLEG010000586.1 GCA_017302195.1 Verrucomicrobiota bacterium | reverse complement strand
GCGGCCTCGGGCTGCGCCGCCATTCCGGAACTGGTGGCGTCCCGTCCGGAGTTTGATCGCGCGCTGCGCCAGGCCTACCTCGGCGGCCACATCCGGTACGCTCTGGGCGAACCGGAGAAGGCTGGCCTCAGGCGGTTCGCCGAGCTGCTGTCGCAGTCCACCGGACGCCCATCCATCCCGCCCCGGTACGTCTGAAGGATCCGGCCGCCTACTTGATCCCCATCAGACGCTCCCGCCAGATCTGGAACAGCGCCACGGTGGCGACCACGTCCCGCAGGCAGTACTCGGCGATGTCCCGGTGGCGTCCCTCGGCCAGGAGATCGGACACGTCCATGCCGGTGACGCCCTGGGCCTTGGGCGAGGGGATGCCGAAGGCCTTGCAGTAGAAATCCAGGTTGAACCTGCGCGCCGCGCCGTCGCGTCCGCTCACATTGTAGAAGGTGAACTGCTCGGCGAGGTCGCAGTGCGGCTCGGTCTGGTAGCGGTACCCGAGCCAGTCCCGTCGGGTGATCGGCACGTTGAGCAGGGCCGAGCGCAGATAGAGAAACGGCACGTCGAAGCCGCGTCCGTTGAAGGTCACCACCTGGTCGTAGCGCCGGGCGATGTCCCAGAAGGCGGTGAGCAGCTCGGATTCATCCACCTGCGGGGCGAACTCCACGCCCTCGGAGGCCCGTTCCTCCTCCTCCTCGAAGTCCTCCGACTGATAGAGGACCTGGCCCCTGCCGGTGTCGGCATTGACCATGGCGATGCAGACCACCTGGGCGGTCAGCGGCCAGAGGCTGAACTGCCGGGCAATCTCGGCGCGGCGGCGCGCCTGTTCCTCGGGGTCGGGGATCCGCGCGGCATCGCGGAAGAGGTATTCCTGCTGCGCCTCGTCGAAGTGCTCCAGCCCCAGAGCCGAGGTTTCAATGTCGAAGACCAGATGAGCCATGCGCAGGAAGGGTGGGGCAGGCAGCGCCCGCCGGCCAGTGGGGAGGCCGGCGGGCCTGGGTGGAGGCTGCCGGGACGGACGGCCAATGCGCTGCGGCATCAGTCTCCGGCTCGTCCCGGCGATTCAGGCCGGCAACCTACTTCTTCTTGGCGGCCGGCTTTTTCTTGGCGGCCGGCTTGGCGGCCTTCTTGGGTGCTGCTTTCTTTTTCGGGGGCATTCCTCGTCACCTCCAATCGAACATCTTCGGTGCGGCTTCAACCGCCGCACGGCTTGGGAAAACAGGTAATGCTGAAATCACAAGTGGGGACTGAGTTCAGGAAGATGTTATGTGCTTTTAACGAAGCGTCGCGTCTCCGCGCCAGCAATTTCGCAAATCATTTTCCAAAACCGCGCACGTTCCGGTCCGGCGTCTTCCCCATTTTCTCCGCGTGGAAACACACCCATGCCGCCGGCCTCCACCGCAGGACGTCGCGCGCGCCTTGCCTCGCACGGCGTCCTCCCTACGCTGGCGCGACCAATGGCCGCCGCGGGCGAATCCACACTCACGCCGATGATGGCGCAGTACCGGCGCATCAAGTCGGAGCTGCCCCGTGACGCGCTGCTGCTGTTCCGCCTGGGCGACTTCTACGAGCTGTTCTTCGAGGACGCCGTGGCCGGCTCGCAGTTGCTCAACCTCGCGCTCACGCAGCGCAACGG
Source organism: Verrucomicrobiota bacterium (assembly GCA_017302195.1). Taxonomy (GTDB): domain Bacteria; phylum Verrucomicrobiota; class Verrucomicrobiia; order Limisphaerales; family UBA9464; genus UBA9464. The sequence goes on along the minus strand of JAFLEG010000586.1, from coordinate 1,931 downwards.
CACGCCGATGTGCGGCCTGCCGTTCCACGCGGCGGGCACCTACATCGGACGCCTGCTGCGGCACGGGCGCAAGGTGGCGCTGTGCGACCAGACGGAGGAGGCGAAGCCGGGGAAGCTGGTGACGCGCGAGGTCACGGCGATCCTGTCGCCGGGCACCCACTTCGACGAACGGCTGCTCCAGGCGGACCGCAACAACTTCCTGGCCGCGGCCTGTGCACAGGGCGCGGCCTACGGACTCGCCTGCGTGGACCTCACCACCGGGGACTTCCGGGTGACCGAAACGGAGGACCCGCGCACGCTCACCGCGGAGCTCGACCGCCTCCGTCCCGCCGAGATCCTGGTCCCTGCCGACGATTCCGCGCTGCGGGTGCTGCTGGGCGGCGGCACCGGCGAGCCGGCGGAGCCCGGCGTCGCACCCCGCGGCGCCGGAGCCATGCAGTTCGTGGCCCACGAGGACTGGACGTTCCAGCCCGAGACCGCGGTGTTCACCCTGCGGGATCACTTCCGCGTGGCCTCGCTCGACGGCTTCGGGCTCCGCGGACGCACCGCCGCCACCGGCGCGGCCGGGGCGATCCTGCACTACCTCGTGCACCAGTTGCGCCGGGACGTCACCCATCTCACGCGGCTCACCAGCTATCAGACGTCCGATCACCTGATCCTCGACGCCACCTCGCTGCGCAATCTCGAGATCCTGGAACCGCTGCACCGCGACGCCGCGCGGCATCTCACGCTCTTCGGGGCCATGAACCGGACCGTGACCCCGATGGGCGCGCGACGGCTGCGCGACTGGCTGACGCAGCCGCTCGCGTCCGAGACGGGGATCCGCGGACGCCAGGACGCCGTGCGCGCCTGGCGGGAGACTCCGGAGGCCCTGGCCGGGTTTCGCGCCCGGCTCACCGAGGTCCGCGATCTGGAGCGGACGCTGTCCCGCCTCAGCCTCGGCTCGGGCAATGCGCGCGACCTCCTGGCGCTCCGTCTGGCGCTGGAGGAGATTCCCGGCCTCCGGCGTCTGGTGGAGTCTGCGGCCGCGGGGGCGGCGGAACCGCCGCCGGAGGAGCTGATCGCGCCGGAGACCGCCGGGCCCGGGGCTGCGGGAGTGCTCTCCACCCTGGCCGGCGCGCTCGCCGCGCTGCCCGCACTCGTGGAACTGCTGCGCCGTGCGGTGGCCGACGAGCCGCCGCTCGCGGTGCGCGAGGGCGGGATGATCCGGGACGGCTTCAGCGCCGAACTGGACGAGCTCCGGTCGGCGGCACGCGGCGGCAAGGAATGGCTGGCGCGCCTGCAGCAGGAGGAGATCGCCCGCACCGGCATCCCGTCGCTCAAGGTCGGCTTCAACTCCGTCTTCGGCTACTTCCTGGAGGTCACCCGGTCGCATCTCGCCAAGGTGCCGCCCGACTGGGTGCGCAAGCAGACCATCTCCACCGGGGAGCGCTTCATCACCCAGGATCTGAAGGCGATGGAGTCGAAGATCCTCGGTGCCGAGGAACGGGCCACCAAGCTGGAGTACGACCTGTTTCTCCAGGTGCGCACGGAGGTTCTCGGCGAGCTGCGGCGCATCCAGGACACCGCCTCGGCCCTGGCGCAACTGGACGTCCTGGCCTCGTTCGCGGAGATCGCGCGCACGCAGGACTGGGTGTGCCCGGACGTCGGGGACGAGGGCGTGCTGCGACTGCGCGACGGGCGGCATCCGGTGCTGGATCTGGCCGCCTCCGGCGAACGGTTTGTCCCCAATGACACGGCACTGGATCCCGCGACGGAGCAGATCGCGCTGATCACCGGACCCAACATGGCGGGCAAGAGCACCTACATCCGCCAGGTGGCGCTCCTGGCCCTGCTTGCGCACACCGGCGCCTGCCTTCCGGCCGCGGCCGCCCGGGTGGACCTCCTGGACCGCATCTTCACCCGCATCGGCGCCAGCGATGATCTCGCGC
>JAFLEG010000585.1 GCA_017302195.1 Verrucomicrobiota bacterium | reverse complement strand
CTCTGAGGTCTTCTGCTCTGCTGAACACTGAACACTTGAAACTGAAAACTCCCGCCGGCCGTCACCCGGCACCCAGGCCGACCACCGCGCCGCCGCGGGCGATGGAGGCCTCCTCGGCCTCGCAGATCTCGATGGCGCTGGCGGCGTCGCGGGCGGTGACGCGGGAGGGCGCCACACCGGCCGAGACGGAGTCCACGAAGTGCTTCAGTTCGCCGGCATAGCCGTCGGGTGCGGACAGCGACACCACGCGGGTGGCGCCGGACTCGGACACCTTCAAGGCGTCGGCGCCTCGGGCGAGGCTGTAGTCCACGGTGGCCTTCTCGAAGTTCACCGTGAACTCCATCTGGAATCCGAAGCCGTCCGCCATGCCCCAGCTTCCCTCCGCACTCACCGCCGGTCCGCCGGGATACTGGAACAGGGCCACCACATGGTCGGTGGCGCCGCTGACCTTGGAGTATCCCGAGGCAACCACCGAGGCGGGGCGTCCGAAGCAGTGCTGGATGAAGTCCACGTCATGCACATGGAGATCGAGCAGCGCACCGCCTGAGGAGCCGCCCTTGAGAAAATGGGCGTGCCCCCAGGCCGGTGCCGAGGCGACGCGACGGAACCGGGCGTCCAGCACGCGTCCGTACTCCCCGCTGACGATCCGCTCCCGCACCCAGGCGTACTCGGGCCAGAAGCGGATGCACATGGCCGGCATCAGGAACACGCCCCGCGCCGCCGCCGCCTCGGCGGCGGCGACAATCCGCAGCGCGTCAGCATGGGTGCGGGCCATGGGCTTCTCCAGCAGCACGTGCTTGCCGGCCGCCAGGGCGGCGAGCGAGAATTCCACATGGGTGTGGGTGGGCGTGCAGATATCCACGGCCTGCACTTCCGGATCGGCGAACAACTCGGCCGGATCGCGGTAGGCGCGCACCCGGGTCATGTCGAGCCGGACCGGATCCTTGTCGCCCACATTGCCCGCCACCGAGGAGAAGTCGCCGTCCAGATTCCGCCCGCTCGGATTGCACAGCGCGCCGATGCGCACGTGGGGCAGGGTGCGGTAGGCCTTCAGGTGCTGCACCGTCATGAAGCCGGTGCCGAGGATGCCGAGGGTGAGCATGGCTTCGGATCAGAAGAGGGTGCCCACCGCGGTGCCCAGCACGCTCAGCGGTCCGGTGTCCTCCAGCGACTCGGTGGCCTTGTCCACCTTCTGCAGGGTCAGGCGGATGTTGCGGAGGAAGCTGTTGTCATTGACCAGTTCGCCCACCGAGCCCTTGCCCTGGTTGATCTTCTGCAGGATCTCCTTGAAGTTGGTCATCGCGCCCGAGGCCTCGTCGAACAGCGACGGATCGGTGACCAGCCGTCCCAGCGTGCCCTCGCCCTTCTCCATGTTCCCGACCATCTTGCGCAGGTCGGCCACCATGGCCCGGGCGTCGTCGGCCAGCGGCTTGGCGTCGGCCATCGCGCCGCCGATGTTGGTCACCGCGATCACCGCCTCGTTGTAGAGCGTGGGGTCCTTGATGAGCTTGCCGAAGGTGCCCCGGCCCCCGGACATGTCAGAGGTCATCGAGTTCAGGTTCGCCAGGGTGCCGCTGATGTTGGACTGGTTCTGCTTGATGAAGTCGGTGAGCGGGCCGAGCAGCTTGCTGATCTCCTCGCCGCTGAAGCTCTTGGTCAGGCTCTCCACGCCGCCGGCCACGCTGTCGAGCCGGGTCATGAGGTCCGCCAGGTCGGCCTGCTCCCGCGACTGCAGCAGGGCCCCGGACGACGCCCGCGGGGCGTTCTCGGAGCCGAAGGTGAGGGCCACGAAGTTCTGGCCCATCAGCCCGGTGAACTGGACCGACGCCACGCTGTCGGTGTGCACGGCGATGTTGGGATCCACCTGCAGCGTGATCTCCACGCGGTTCCCCTGGATGCCCACCGACTTCACGCGGCCCACCTGGACGCCGGCCAGCTTGACCGGATCCCCCACCTTGAGGTCCTTCACCGTGTTGAACTGGGCTCGGAACTCCTGTCCGCGCCGGAACAGCGAGGCGCCGCCGAGCAGCTCGAAGATGATGAAGGCGGCGATGACCACGAGCGCGAAGAACACGCCGAGACGGGTTTCAAGCGAGCTTTTCATAGGGGGAACATCCGTAGAGGGGAACCGGCGGGAAAGTCATTTGAACTCGGCGGCCAGGAACTGCTGGAGCAGCGGCACCGGACTGGCCCGCAGCTCGGCCGCGGTGCCCAGGGCCAGGATGCGTCCCTCGGCCAGGAAGGCGAGGCGGTCGGCGATGCCAAAGGCGAGGTCGCGGTCATGGGTCACCACCACCACGGTGGCGCCGGTCCGCTGGTTGAGGCTGATGATCTCGCGTCCGATGGTCAGGGCCACCAGCGGATCCAGCTCGCTGGTGGGCTCATCGAACAGGACCAGATGCGGTTCCATGACCAGGGCACGGGCGATGGCCGCGCGCTTGCGCATGCCGCCGGAAAGTTCGGAGGGATACTTCGCGGCATCCTGCGGACCCAACTGCACCAACCGGAGCTTCTCGGCCACGATGCGGGCGATTTCTTCGGGGGGCTTCAGCCGATGTTCGCTGAGGTACAGCCCCACGTTCTCCTCGACGGTCAGCGAGTTCAGCAGGCCGCCGCTCTGAAAGACCATGGCCAGCCGGTGCTTGGGATCCGCCGGATCCGGCAGCGCCTGCTCCCCGGCCACCCGGATCTCCCCGGCATCAGGCTCCTCCAGGCCGATCAGGTGGCGCAGGAACACCGACTTGCCGGAGCCGCTGGGCCCCATGATCACAAAGATCTCCCCGGCGGCGATGTCCAGGTCGAGATCGTTCAGCACCGCCCGTCCGTCGAAGGATTTCCGGAGGCCGCGCACGCGGACTGGCAGGCCGATGGAGGAGTTCGGGGCAGACATGCGGTTCAGTGGCCGAAGGCCGCGTCAAAGGGCAGCAGCAGGCGGGTAAGCACGTAGTCCAGGATAAGGATGAGCACCAGCGAGTTCACCACCGCCTTGGTGACGCTGCGTCCGATGCCGCGGGGACCGCCCCGGGTGGTGAGTCCCTGATGGCAGCACACGACCCCGATGCACACCGCGAAGGCGAAGGACTTGATCAGGCCGTTGACGACATCCGAACCGTCCACGCCCTCCCGCAGGCTGGTGAGGAAGGTGGCCCAGGGCACGGCGATGCGGTCGTTGTGCGCCGCCACCAGGGCGCCGCCCAGCCAGCCGACCAGGTTGGAGAACACCACCAGGCAGGGCACGGCGATGCTGATGGCCACCACGCGCGGCATCACCAGGTAGTTCACCGGGTTGAGCGCCAGGGTGCGCAGCGCGTCAATCTCCTGATACACCCGCATCGAGCCCAGCTCGGCGGTCATGGCCGAGCCGACGCGGCCGGCGATGAGTATGGACATCATCACTGGCGCCCGCTCCTTGCACATGGCGATGGCCACCAACTGGCCGAGGGCGGTCCCGATGCCTCCGATGCGGCTGAGCTGCTGCGTCGGGCCGAGCTGGCGGTCGAACAGGCCAAGACCGTCGGGCGCGGCGGGGCGGCCGCCTACGGCCGGGCCCTGGAATCCGAC
>JAFLEG010000584.1 GCA_017302195.1 Verrucomicrobiota bacterium | reverse complement strand
AAACCCATGATGGAAACTGGCAAGTCGACCTTCCGGTGGGTAACGCCTTGGAAATGGGCTCTGCGGAAATTGCCTTCGTTTGCGTGAAAAGCTATCAGCTGAAGCAAGCGCTCTCCCAGCATCTACGGCATGGCCGCCCAGGAAGTGGAGGCGGCGCAATCCGGAGTGGTCACCTTCCTGGAGGGCGCTTCGGGCTCCACGCACAACCTCGACCTGACCGGCGACGAATGCATCACGCACATCCGCGGGGCACTCGAGGAGGGACTGGGCCGGGCTGTGGACCGTCCGGTGGCCTCCCTGCGCGCGCTCAAGCGTCCGTTCTCCTTCCGCGTGCGCACCTTTGACGAGGCGGCCGAAGAGGCGGCCGTGACCCGCTACTGCCGGAAGTACGCCCCGGGTTACAGCGAGGTGATCATCCCGGTCTTCCGCCAGATGCGCTCCGAACTGGCGCCGATGCAGGGGCAGGAACGGCAGACGTGGGTCCAGGTGATGCGGATCGGGGAGGTGGCCCTCGTCGGGGTGCCGGCGGAGTACTTCACCCAGCTCGGACTCGACATCAAGAACCGGTCTCCCTTCCGGCACACCCTCATCGCGGAACTGGCCAACGACTGGATCGGGTATCTGCCCAACCTGGAGGGACACAAGCTGGGCGGCTATCAGGTCTGGACCGGACACCACAGCTACGCCGAGCCCGGCACCGGCGAACGCATCGCGGATCTTGCGGTCTTGATGCTGAAGGAACTGGCGCCGGAGGTTCCGAAAGCCCCAGAACCGACACCGGGCAAGTAGGAGGGAGGACTGGGGATCAAAAAAAGATCCCCACCCTGGCCGTGGGAGACAGGTCCCTTCTACCCAAAGGACCAAGTGGGAGCAGCGGGCAGCCGTCGCCTTCCTGTAAAACAAGGCCTGGCGTTGGCATGCTTATGTTCCGCTTCAACGCTCCCGAGGTTGTTACAAGGTCGAAGGACGTTGTCTCGATACACGAACCGGGCAGGGAAAATCGCTTTCCAAAAGAACCGGCGACCTCAGCCGCCGCACAACAGACATGTCGGCTCAAACCCTCCGAAGCTCAAGGCCGAAGTCGCACTTTGTCATCGGTGGAACGTTTCATTTCCCGGGTAGGGCGAACCTCCCGGTGAGCCATCAACTGGAGATGCCAATACGGCGATCCTCTCAAGACCCGCAGGCCAGAAACCCTTGGCCTGCGGCGGCGGCTCGCCATGCCGTAGTCGGACGAAGGCAGGAGCGCAGCGGAGACGCCGCTTTACCAGGACGGGCAGGCCGCGAACCGGGCGTTCATTCTCGTGCCCGCACGTGCGCCGAGTCCGACGCCAAAGCGGTGGCAAGCCACCGCAGTCCCAAGACGCGCCGCTCAGGTCGTTGGTGGGACGAACCTGCTGGTGTGCATGTGTGGAGCTGCCACCACGTTGTTCGCGGTTGCGCGTTGGTTCGGCGAAACCTTGCCCCACCGGTCTGGCCAGTGGGCCGCAGGCGCACCTGGGCTTCTGAAGACCCTCATTCCCAGGCCAACTCCACGGACAGCGGGCGATGATCGCTGCCGACCTCCGGTCCGACCGTCAGTCGGGTGACGGCAATCCCGGGCGAGACCAGACAGTGGTCCAGCGGCAGGGAGATCAACGGGTTCTGCAACTGCCAGGTGGCAACGATGCCCCAGCCGGGATGCGGACGCCTGAGCCGTCCTTCCCGAAGCAGCGCATGAAACACCGGGCTCCAGGGGGTCACGTTCAGGTCGCCCAGAACGACGGCAGCCCCCCGGTGTTCGGCAGCCCAGCGGCCGATGGAGAGCAACTGCGCGTCGCGTTCCCGCGCGCCGTCCGGACTCGCCGGCGGGACGGGATGGGTCCCGAGGAGTTGGAGCCGCCGTTCGCCTAGAGCGATCCCCGCAATGATGGAAGGCACCTCGGAACCTTCCAGCATGACCACTTCGGGAGCGGTGAGGGGACGACGGGAGAACAGGGCGATGCCAAAGTTGTCCTCGCGGACATCGGCCACCAGAGTCGGATAACCGTTGGTCAAGATCGCCAACTCGCGCATCCAGTGGGCATCCACCTCGAGCAGCAGGATGAGGTCGGGATCCTCCTGCCGGAGGTAGTCCAGCACCCGTCCAAAGGCACGGTTCGCGGTGTGCACATTGAGGGACACCAGGCGCACGCGCGGTCCTGCAGGGGCCGCTGGCGGTGTGGGACGCGCCGCAAGAAACACCGGCACCGCATGGAACCCCGCAGCCGCCGCCAGAAGTGCCGTCAGGATTCCGCGCCGTGCACTGAGCGCGCCGATGGCCAGCACTCCGAGCGCCACGGCGAGCTGGACTCGAAAATGGGTGGTCAGTTCCGGCAGCCAGTGTGCGGCCCCAAAGAGGGTGGCCACGGTGGCGAGGATTCCCAGGAGACCCGCGGACTCCACCAACCCAATCCACGAGACCTTCCGGCGCCGGGCGGCGGCATCCGGGAGCGCCTGAGTTTCGGAAGAGTCCTGGGCGTCCATCGGAACCTCCAGGCAACGTTCGTTGGCGGCCTCGCGGCCCACGCGGCCAGCTCAGCGCGCGGCGGACTTCGAGGAGCGCGTGACCAGTCCGAGGAACGCGGCCCGCTCCACCCAGAGAAGGAACAGGGCCAGCAGCACGAGGACGATCAGCACGGGGTTCAGGAGATCCCGGATGTTGGTCACGAAGGCGTGGAACGCGAGGATGTTGACCAGGATGGGACCCAGCACCAGCAGTCCGAGGTTCCGGGTGCGGGGAATCGCCACCAGGAGACCGCCCAGCACTTCCAGGACCTTGACGAAGGTGAGATAGCCGGTCGGCACAAAGGCCGCCATGAAGTGGGCGTGCGGCGTGCCCTCAGGGATCGGAGGCATGGGGGCGAGCTTGAACAGGACCACGATCCCGGAGGCGACGAACACGAGCCCGAGCAGGGCTCCGGCAATGGCGGCAAGATATTTCATGAGGCTGATCGGCAGCATCGGACCGTGCGGGACCGGGGATCAAGTGCGGAACGGGCTGTGAGGCACCGAGCGCCGGTTTCAGCGGAGACCGCGCTTGAGTTCGCCGCGGCGACCGCCCCACCGTTCAGAAAAGTCCTACAATGCACATGACCGCCCCCGCCCTGCTGCCCCGTCTCCTGTCCCTCGGCGCCCTGCTCTGCCTGGTCTCCACCGCCGCCCTGGCTGCGGACTCCGAGCCGCGTGTGGTCACGCCCGGCGCGAATGGAGCGCCCCCCTCGGACGCCATTGTCCTCTTTGATGGCCGCGACCTGTCAGCCTGGAAATCCGAATCCGGGGCGGCCCCGGGATGGAAGATCGAGAACGGCCATGCCCAGGTGGCCGGTGGCGGCATCATGACCCGGGAGGAGTTCGGCCCCATCCAGCTTCACATCGAATGGGCCGCCCCGGCCGAGGTGAAGGGCGACGGGCAGGGACGGGGCAACAGCGGGGTGTACCTGCAGGGGCGCTACGAGATCCAGGTGCTCGATTCGCACCAGAACCCGACCTATCCCAACGGACAAGCCGGCGCCTTCTACGGCCATGCGGCGCCGCTGGTAAA
>JAFLEG010000583.1 GCA_017302195.1 Verrucomicrobiota bacterium | reverse complement strand
GCTTGCCCCGCCATAGCCGAAGGCGACGGCGGGGGAGTCAGTGAGTGGTGGAGTCCGTCTGCGTGCTGGAGCACTACGACGGGACAGCCTTCGCCCATCGCGGAGCCTCGGGCGAAGGCGGAGACGGAGTGGGGCTTGCCTCGCCATAGCCTTGGCGCGAAGGCGGGCATGCCCCGCCATAGCCGGAGGCGACGGCGGGGAGCCTCGGGCGAAGGTTTTGAGCTGGTTCACCCAGCCGTAGCCTGAGGCGGGAGCGTAGTTGTGCTCTGGCCCGCCTTCGTGCTGAAGCACTGCGGCGGGGCAGCCTTCGCCCATCGCGGAGCCTCGGGCGAAGGCTGGTGGAGGCGGGGGGAGTTGAACCCCCGTCCCTGACAATCCAACTCGAAACGAACTACATGCTTAGTCAGCCAGGGATTTTCTTCAGAACCGTAACGGGCCAACGGCGACCGGTTCCGCCTAGCTCGCATGAAGTTTCTCGGCCTCCGACGCGCGAACTCCGCCGGTAACCATGCCTGCTGATGGCGTCCGCTCCCCGTAGCAGGTGTTCGGGGGCAGACGTCACGGCTTAATTAGGCCGCGAGAGCCAACTCTTCGTTAGCAGTTGATGTTTGACCCGATGATTTACGAGGCCAACGGATCGTCCTCGGCATGCCGTCGCGAGCGGGCTCGACAGGTCGAAACCAGTACGCCCCCCCAAACAGCACCGCCAAACTCTGCGGGCTGGACGGTGGAGTCAAGGCATGGGGACGGTTTTCAGCAGGCGGGAATTTCGGAGGAGTTCCGGGTCGCCGGTCGCCGGGCCGGCAGCTTCCGAAACAGGAGGGACTCACACGGAGGACACGAAGGTCACAGAGGGGAGGCGGGTGCGGGGGAGTCGGAACTCCCTTGAAGGGTGGCCAGGACCGAGGGGTCCCGGACATCCACCCAGCGGCCCTCGATGGGCAGTCCGGCGATCACCTGGCCGTCCGCGATCATGGCGCTGATCGCATCGGTGAGTTCGTATTCGCCCCGCGGGGATTTCTCCAGGCGGGCGGTGTAGGTGAACAGGGAGGGGCGGAAGAGGTAGATGCCGGCGTTGTACCATACGGGCTGGCCCGGACGGAGCCAGCCGGTGGCGCGGAGGGTGTCCAGTTGCGCCGGGGACGGCTTCTCGACGAGGCGGGTGAGGCGGAACTGGTCGTCAAAGAAGTTCAGGCCGCCCTGGGTGACATCCTGTCCCTCGGTCACGGTCAGCAGCCCGGCGAAGGTATCTTCCTCCCAGCGGCGCCGCATGCGCCGGTAGGTTTCGGGGCGCACCAGGATGTCGCCGTAGGTGAGCAGGAACTCCGAGTCACCCACGAACGCACGGGCGTGCTCCGGCGCCTTGCCGGTGCCGTTCTGAATCTCCTGACGGGCGTAGGTGATCCGGGCTCCCCAGCGGGAGCCGTCCCCGAAGTGCGACTCGATGACCTCGGCGCGCCATCCGGTGATGAAGCAGACCTCCCGGATGCCCGCGCCCAGGAGTCCGTCGAGGATGTGTTCCAGAATGGGACGCCCCTCCACCCGGAGCATGGGCTTGGGAAGCTCCTGGGTGAGGGCGCCCATGCGGGTCCCCTTGCCGGCGGCGAGGATGACGGCTTTCACGAGGCGTCAGGCGCCGTACTTGTCGAACATCTTCCCGTTCGCCTGCATGAGGCGGATGAGATACTTGGCCTCGAAGATGCCCAGGCTGCCCTGGTTGGCGCCGGTCTCGGTGAAGCGCTGCAGCTTGTCCGATCCGGAATAAGGCGAGTGCAGGAGGACGGGCTGCGGATGCCAGGAGTGCCCCTTCAGCGCGCAGGGGGTGGAGTGGTCGCCGGTGATGGCCAGCACGTCGGGCTTGCGCGCCAGGAGAATGGGGAGCGCGGCATCGAAATCCTCGATGGCCTTGACCTTGGCGGCGAAGTTGCCGTCCTCGCCCGCCTTGTCGGTGTACTTGTAATGGATGAAGAAGAAGTCGTGGCGCTCGTACTCCTGCACATAGCGCTCGAACTGCTGGGCGATGGTCTCCGGTCCCTCGATCTTGACCATGCCGACGAGCTGGCTCAGTCCCTTGTACATCGGATACACCGCCAGGGCCGCGGCCTTGAGCCCGTAGCGCTGTTCGAAGGTGGGGATTTCCGGCTGGTGCGCGACACCGCGCATGAGGAATCCATTGGCCGGACGCTCCTTCGCCAGCAGCGGCAGGGCGACCTTGTAGAAGTCGGCGACGAGTTTGGCCATCCGGGCCTGTCCGGCATTGGATGGATCCACCGCCTGGGCCGTTGCGATGGGCAGTCCCTCGCGGTTGGGATCGGTGTCGGTCAGCGGTCCCTCCAGTCCGGCGCCCCGGAACACGACCACAAACCGGTGTTCCTTGCCCGGATAGATCTTCACCTGGGTGGTGCCGATCTTCTTGATCTTGGCCGACAGGATGCCGCAGAGGCGTTCGCAGACCTCGGTGGCGATGCGCCCGGCGCGCCGGTCGGTGACCAGTCCCTGGGCGTCCAGCGTGCAGAAATTGGCCCGGGCGGCGACGTCGCCGTTCTTGAGTTCAATGCCCAGCCCGAGGGTCTCGATCACCCCGCGACCGACCTCCCATTCAATGGGGTCGTATCCGAACAGCGCCAGGTGCCCAGGACCCGATCCGGGGGTGATGCCCGGGGCGGTGGGAATCATGCGCCCCTGGGCGCATCCGCTGGCCACCAATCCATCCAGGTTGGGGGTGGAGGCCGCTTCCAGGGGGGTCATCCAGCCCTGGTCGCGGGTGGCGATGTCGCCCAGCCCGTCGAGCACGATGAGGGCGAGCTTGGCCCCGGTCTTGACCTGGAGTTTTGCGTAGATGTCGTCGAGTTTGCTCATAGAAAAGCGGCCGGCAGGTTAGGGGGCTGGCCTGCCCGGTCAACCGCATCGCGGGGGGGCGGGGGAAGTCTGAACGATGAACGTTGAGTGATGAAGTCCGGGGCGAACCTCAGAGCCAGGGCAGGGATCGGCCAACACGCGAGGCGCGTGCGTTCCCCAGAACATCGGCCGCATGGATGCGCTATGGCTTCGGCGCGGCGGAGGCCGCCTTGCGGGCGGGTTCCGCTGCGGCGGCGTTGGCGGCGTTGGCGGTTTCCGGTTCGTTGACCGGCGGGGCCCCGGGACCGGCGGCCGCGGGATGCGGCACGATGACCCAGAACTGATTCCTGGCCGTGGACCAGTTCTTGAGGATCTCGCTGGCGCGCGGGGACTCGGTCGCCTCGAGGTGGGCAAAGATCAGCGCCTCCACCCGCTTGGCCTCCGCCTCGTCGGTGAAGCGCTCGATGCCGATCATGCCGGAATTGTAGCGCCGGGCGAAGACCTCGCCGGGATCGTACACATAGGCGCGTCCGCCCGACATGCCGGCGCCGAAGTTGCGTCCGGTCTCACCGAGCACCACCACCAGGCCCCCGGTCATGTATTCGCAGGCATGGTCACCCACGCCCTCGACCACCGCAGTGCCGCCGGAATTGCGCACGCCGAACCGTTCCCCGGCCCGCCCGGCCACCAGGAGGCGTCCGCCGGTGGCGCCGTAGAGGCAGGTGTTGCCGA
>JAFLEG010000582.1 GCA_017302195.1 Verrucomicrobiota bacterium | reverse complement strand
AGCACGGCGGTGTGCGGCCCCACCAATGGAGGCAGCAGCCCGGCCAGTGCGGCATTGGCGGTGGTCTTCAGCGCCACGATCACCAGGTCGGAGACGCCAATGTGCGCAGGATCCGACGCCGCATGCGGCCGGACCTGAAACTCCCCGGAATCCCCCCGCACCACCACCCCGCGATCCCGCACGGCCTCAAAGTCCGAGCGGAGCAGGAAACGCGTGTCGAAGCCGCGGCGGCACAGGCAGGCGCCGTAATAGCTCCCCAGGGCTCCGCAGCCGACGATGGCGATCTTCATGGGGATCGGGAGGGAAGAAAAAGGCGGCACCCCGGACCCGGGATGCCGCCTTGGGAAGAATCAGCGGTCAGCGGTCAGCAGAGGCCTACTTGGTGCCGAGGATCATGTCCTTGGCGGCCTTGGCGACGCGGAACTTCACGACCTTCTTGGCCGGGATCTTGATCTCGGCACCGGTGGCCGGGTTGCGGCCGATGCGCGCCTTGCGGTTCACCAGCACCAGCTTGCCCACCCCGGGGAACGTGAAGGTGTTCTTGGCGTTCTTGTAGGCGAGGGTTGCCAGCGACTCGAGGACGGCCACCGCCTGCTTCTTGGTGATGCCGGAGGTCTCCGCGAGCGTGGCCGCGATCTGGGATTTGGTAAGGGCTTTAGCCATGGATGAAGTCTGTGTGTGTTGTGTTGTCACCGGCCTTGGACGAGGACGGAATGCCGGGCGGTGTAAAGGGTGCCGACACGAAGGGCAAGGGAAAATCCCAGGAAATCCGAGGAATTCGCACGCTCGACGAGGTCAGGCATTGTCCTGGATCAACTCCACCTTCGCGCTGCTCATCAACCGCTCGATGAAGCCCGTGTTGTAGTAACCCCGGCGGAAATCGGGATCCTGGAGGATGGCCTGCTCAAACGGGATGGTGGTCTTGATCCCGGTGACCATGTACTCGCCCAGTGCCCGGCTCATCTTGCCCATGGCATCCGCACGATCCTTCCCGTAGGTGACCAGCTTGCCGATCATCGAGTCGTAGTACGGGGGAATGGTGTAGCCCGCGTAGGCATGGGAATCGAGCCGGACCCCGGGCCCGCCCGGCGCGTAGTACATCTCGATGCGGCCGGGGCTGGGACGAAAGTCGTCGAAGGGATTTTCGGCATTGATGCGGCACTCGATGGCGTGCCCCTTGAGCTGCACGTCCCCCTGGGAAATGCTGAGCTTCTCCCCCGAGGCGATGAGGATCTGCTGTTTGACGAGATCCACGCCGGTCACCTCCTCGGTGATCGGATGCTCCACCTGGATGCGCTTGTTGACCTCCAGGAAGTAAAAGTTGCCCTGCTCGTCGGCGATGAATTCCACGGTGCCGGCGTTGGTGTACCCGGCCAGTTCCGCAATCTTGAGGGCCGCCTTGCCCATCTTGGCGCGCAGGCCGCGGAACTCGCGCCGCTCAAAATACGGCGACGGCGTCTCCTCGATGAGTTTCTGGTTCCGCCGCTGGATGGAACAGTCGCGCTCCCCCAGGTGGATCAGGTTGCCCTTGGTGTCCCCGAGGATCTGGAATTCGATGTGGTGCGGATTCTCGATGAACTTCTCGATGTACACGCCGCTGTTCCCGAAGGCCTTCTCCGCCTCGGTCCGCGCCGTGTGGTAGGCCTTGACCATCGCCACATCATTGTGGGCCACCCGCATGCCCCGGCCGCCGCCGCCGGCCACCGCCTTGATCATGACCGGATAGCCGATCTTGCGCGCGACATGGATGGCATCCTGCTCTGTCTCCACCAGGCCCTCGGACCCCGGCGGGGTTGGCACGTTGGCCCGCCGGGCGAGGTTGCGGCTGGAGGCCTTGTCGTGCAGGGCGTTCATCGCCGCCGATCGCGGTCCGATGAACCGGATGTTGCAGCTCTCGCAGACATCCGCGAAATGGGCGTTCTCGCTGAGGAATCCGTAGCCGGGATGGATGGCATCCACATCCGCGATCTCCGCCGCGGAAATGATGCGGTCAATGCGCAGGTAGCTGTCGGAACTCGGGCCGTCGCCGATGCAGATCGCCTCGTCCGCCACCTGGACGTGCATCGAACTGGCGTCCGCCTTGGAATAGACGGCCACCGTCTTGACGTTCAGATCACGGCAGGCGCGGATGATCCGCATCGCGATCTCACCGCGGTTGGCTACCAGGACTTTCTCAAACATACGGGGGATTCAGGCGACGCGGACGGACGGCACGGGGAATCTCCCCGAGGCCGCCAAAACTCGGGATCAGATCGGGCGCAGCCGGAACAGCGGTTGGCCGAACTCCACCGGCTTGGCGTTCTCGGCCACCACCGAGGTGATGACACCGCGGGTTTCCGCCTTGATCTCATTCATCACCTTCATGGCTTCGATGATGCACACCACCGTTTCCGGGCCCACCTCCGTGCCGACATCCGCGTACGGCTCGGCGTCCGGGGAGGGCGCCCGGTAGAGGGTGCCGATCATCGGTGACTTGATCTCCACCTCTCCGGCGGAGGGCGCAGAGGCCGGCTGGGTGGCAGCCGCGGCCCCACCCGCCCGCGGAGGCGTTGCGAAGGCCGTCAATTCAGGATCATCCACCGGCGTCACGGCCGGAGCGGCCCCGGATGCCGTGGGCCGCTTCAACTTGATCTTGAAATCCTTCTCTTCGAGCTCGAACTCCGACAGGGAGTTCTTCTTCATCAAATCTATGATGGCTTTGATCTCTTTGAGATCCACGGCAAAACCCGGGTTGGGCCAGCCAGAAGGGCTGGACGGTTGACGCGACGGCGAAAAACAAAAAGAGCAGCGCCCACAGGTGGTTCTGCTCAGTTCCGGTCACGAGGATGGCGAGGCTAGGGACCCCCTCCCCACGGGTCAAGCGGGTTGTCCGGAGTCGCGGGAAGCCGGGGGCATCCGCGCACGCCCTGGACCCGCAGCGGAGCGCTCAAAACCGTTGCGTGGCGGCAAAGGCGGGAACAATCTCAGCCGTCCGGAATCCTCTTCCGGAGGCTCTCCCTGCCTCATGAAATCGTCGAAACGACCCGCTGCCTCCACCCACGCCTCCCGATCCCGAAAATCCTCCTCCGCACCCGCGGCACCCGCCCCGGCAGCCCAGGTGCCCCAGCCTGGAACCCGCACGCCCCCGGCCCGGACAACGGCATCCGGGTCCCGGAATTCCCCCGCCACCCGAAAGCCCCGGGTGGGCCCCGCCGGACCGCCCGCCGCAGCCGCATCGCCCTCCGCTCTGAACAAGCCATCGGTCCGCCGCCCCCCGGATCAGGCCCCGTCCAAGGCCCCGGTCGCCCGCCCCCCGGCCTCTTCGAACGCGACGAACGCGACGCCTGTGAACCCGGACCCGGTGCTCCCGGCTTCGAGGAAGGCGCCTGGCCCAGCAGCCCCCCAGTCCCCATCCGCCCAAGCCACCTCCGTCCGCGCCCGCCCGCGCAAGCCCGCGGGCCAACCCCTGCCAGCCCTCCCCGCTTCGAAGCCACCGCAGGCGCCTGCCTCCCGGCGCCGGTCCCCTCGCAAACCGGCAGCCTCCGCCGCACGGAAGTCCACGTCCGTCCGGGCATCGCGCCCCCGAAGAACGACGCCTGTCCAGGAG
>JAFLEG010000581.1 GCA_017302195.1 Verrucomicrobiota bacterium | reverse complement strand
CACTGCTCCGCGAACTCGGGCTGACCCGCCGGTCCAGGGAGGTGGTGTTCTATGGCAGCGACGAGAAGGTGGAGAAAATCCGGGACAAGGACTATCCGCAGAACTTCGCCCGCAGCCTGGCGCTGCCCCATGCGCTTGAGGACGAGGTGCTCCTGGCCTGGGCGATGAACGGTGAACCGCTCTCGGCCGCCCACGGCTTTCCGCTCCGCCTGATCGTTCCCGGCTGGTTTGGCATCGCCTGGGTGAAGTGGCTGAAGCGGGTGGACGTGCTCGACCGGCGGTTCATGGGCAAATGGATGGCCCGGGAGTATGTCACGCTCCGGGGAGAATCCCGCGGCGACTCCGACTGGACCAACTGGCGGGAGACCAGCGTCTGCAACCTGAACTGCAAGTCGGTCACCGCCCGCGCGGTGCGGCGCTCCGACGGCTCGATCCGCTTCACCGGCGCCGCCTGGAGCGACGGCACACCGATCACCTCGGTCGAGGTGCGGGTGGACGACGGGCCCTGGCGTCCGGCGGTCCTGGAGCGCAAACCGGCGAAGGGCTCGGATCGCCGGTACACCTGGACCTTCTGGCACCTGGACTGGACCGATCCTACGCCGGGCGACCACACAGTGGTCTCCCGCGCCACCGATGCGGACGGACGCGTGCAACCCACGGCGGACGAGGACTCCATCAAGCAGAAGGCGACCTATTGGGAAGCCAATGCCCAGTGGGTGCGAAAGCTGCGACTTCCCTGAGGGTCCATGAGGGAGCAGGCACTCCGCCGTTGCACCCGGTGGCCGGCTTGTCTATCCGTACTGCCACGGTCCACCCGGCCGCAACTCGCCTCAGAACCTCCACACCCCAGATCACATCATGCCTGCCAAACCTGACGACAAGTCGAAGTCCAAGGCCAAGATCAAGGACCTGAAGCCCAAGGGCAAGGTCTCGGGCGGCGGCTACCAGTCGAGCCCGATCTCCAGTCCGCGCTCCAGCCCGAGTCCGAGTCCGTGGTGACCGGAGCTGAGCCGGCCGGAGCCGACGGTGGTGTCCCCGGACCTGCGGGACCGATGCGCACCGGAGCCCGGCCGCCCCTTGCATGACCCGGCTCCTGTCGCCGCCCGTGCCCGGGGTGCGGCCCGCCACCCCGAAGCCGCGCCGGCTGATTCTGCGAAATCCCTGGTCCCCAGGGGACATCGTGATGCTCACCGCCGCGGTGCGGGATCTGCATCGGCAGCATCCGGGAGCCTTCCTCACGGACGTGCGCACCGCCTGTCCGGATCTGTGGCGGCACAATCCCCATCTCACCCCCCTGGAGGAGCGACGACGCGGCGTGGAGGTGCTGGACTGCGAATATCCCCTGATCCACGAATGCAACACGCAGCCGAAGCACTGTCTCAACGGCTTCGTGGAAGATCTCGCCCAGAAGCTGGGCGTGCCGCTGCGGCTGACCGCCTGCCGGGGCCACGTGCCGCTGTCCGACATCGAGCGCCGCCTGCCATCGCCGATCCGGCGGCGCCTGGGTGCGGACATTCCGTTCTGGATCGTGGTTGCGGGCGGCAAGCACGACTACACCATCAAGTGGTGGGACTCGGCCCGCTATCAGGAGGTGGTGGATCACTTCCGCGGACGCCTGCTGTTCGTTCAGGTCGGCGATCGGCAGCACCATCATCCGCCGCTCCGGGGCGTGCTGGATCTCCGTGGACGCACCACGCTCCGCCAGTTGGTGCGCCTGGTGCACCATGCCGACGGCGTGGTGTGCCCGGTCACCTCGCTGATGCACCTGGCTGCGGCCGTGGAGGCCCGTCCGGGACGCCCCGAACTGCGGCCCTGCGTGGTGGTCGCCGGAGGCCGGGAACCGCCGCACTGGGAGGCCTATCCGGGGCACCAGTTCCTCCACACCGTGGGCATGCTTCCGTGCTGTGCCACCGGCGGATGCTGGCGTGCCCGCACCCTCCCGCTGGGCGACGGGGATGAGCGCGATGCTCCGGACCGGCTGTGCATGGACCGCGTGAATCACCTGCCCCGGTGCATGGATCTCATCACCGCCGGTGACGTCATCCGATCCGTGGAACGTTATCTCGCCGCCGGAACCGCCCGCACGCTGCTCACGTCGGAAGCGTGCCGGGCCCTGGCGACTGTGGAAGCTCCCCGCCGAGCACCATGAGGCGATCCCCCTCCAACCGCACCCACCGCGTCCGGTGGCTGCCGCTGCTGCTCGGGCTGTGGTGGTGGTTCCCCCTGGCCGCCGCCGCCCAGCAGGCGGATCATGCCCTGGTCCTCGACGGTGGCGGGCATCTCGAACTGCCCGACGATCTCCTGGCCGGCCGCAGCGAGGCCACCATCGAGGGGTGGTTTCGTGCGGACCGGATCGCGCCAGCCGCCTGGATGGAGTTCGGGTTCCCGGAACATCGCCTCCTGGTGGAGTCTGTGGAGTATCGCCCGGACCTGCGGTGCGTGGTCATCGAACCGGGGCGGGACCCGAGGGTCCTGACCGCCCCGGGCCTGCTGGCCACTAACCAATGGTGCCACGTGGCCGTCACCCTCGGGCCGGCCGGGGTGCGGCTTTACGTCAACGGCGTGCTCGCCGCGGAGGACCCGGGCCAGCGGCCGGCGCTCCCGGGGGCCGGGTCGCGGAACCGGATCGGAGGCAGCCGGCGCCCGGAGGATCCGCCCATGGTCCGCCCACAGTTCTCCGGGCGAGCCGACCGGCTCGCGGTCTGGTCCCGTGAACGGAGCGCCGAGGAAATCCGCGGCGAATTGGGCCAGGCGCCGGTGGGGGACCAACCGGATCTGGTGGGAAGCTGGACCTTCGATCCTCCGGACCCTGGCGCTCCGTCTGCACCCACTACGCTTCGGACGGCTCACCGCCTCGTCGGCAGCGCGCGCACCGCACCCCATCCCACCCTCAACGCCAACGACGCCCTGCCCCCCGTGGTGTTCACGGGAACGGTTCAGGACGCCCGGGGCAATCCAAGCCCCGGTGCCACGATCCGGGTGTTTTGCGGGGACCGATGGATCCAGTCCCTCGCCGCCGACGGTCGCGGCAGCTTCCGGTTTCTGGCGACGCCGGGCGTCCCTCCGCTCGACATCGGAGTTTTCCACCAGTTCGCAGAATTCTGGCAGCAGGGAATCGCAGTGGCGCCGGGCGGGGACCGCCAACTGGAATGCCGGCTGGGACCTTCCGGAGTGATCTCGGGGACCGTACGCGCCCTTGATGGGTCCCCGCTCTCCGGCGTGGTGGTCCAGGCGCTGCGGGAACGCGCTGCCGGACCCGGCGGTGAGTTCCAGGCGACGGATGCCGTCCTGAGCAACGAACTCGGGGAATACCGGTTCCGCCAACTGCGTCCAGGGACCTACCAGGTCCGGGCCCAGATCCCTGGCACCAACGTCCTCGTGAACCCGATGCCCCTCCGGTTCTCGCCCGGAACGATGACGACCAATCTCGATGTACGTGTCCGCCCGTTCAAGAAGGGCACCTGGCGCACGTTGAATGACCACGACGGACTCTACAGCCTGGGGGTCCGCTGCCTGCATACCGACCGCAGGGGAATCCGATGGATCGGTACCCACAACGGCCTGTTCCGATATGACGGCAGCCGCATGACCAGCTTCACCACCGAGGAGGGGCTG
>JAFLEG010000580.1 GCA_017302195.1 Verrucomicrobiota bacterium | reverse complement strand
GGCGCGCAGCCGGCCGGGGAGGTCGCCGGAGGCCGCGGCCTCCCGGACCGCCCACACCGCGTACACAAAGGGCAGTCCCGTCCACTCCTGCCACGCGGCTCCGAGGTCCCACAGGGCGTGGGGCGCCCCGGAGCGGCGGAACTCCAGCGCCGGATTCCCGATCAGGAGCACGGCCTCATGCGTGTCGGCCGACGCATAGTCCTCGAGCGGCAGGAAGGTGGGCCGGAGGCCCCGGGCCGCCAGCAGCACCCGCAGCAGGGCCACGCTGGTGCAGGAGGCGGGGTCCACGCGGATGCATCTCAGCGTTTCCAGCGGATGCCGGTGCGCGAGCAGCACGCTGGCCACCGGACCCCGGGAGAGGATGCCCACGCCGTCCACGATGGCGTAGCCCGGATGCCGCAGCGGTTCGGTGACGCTGACCAGGGCGGCATCGAGACGGCCGGCTTGGAGTTCCACGGCGAGCTGCGACGGCGGCAGCAGGAGGATCTCCGGCCCCAAGGCGTGCGTGAGGGGAATGGCATTGAGATACGGCACCGATCCGATCCGCCAGCGTCCGGCGCCTCCCGACAACTCCGACTCCTGCGAGCTCTGCACGCCGTCAGGATAGCGCGGATCCGGGGAGGCTCACCGAACAATTCCCGCCCGGATTTGGCTTAACCCCCGCCGGCCCGCGCCGCTACGGTCGCCGCTTCCCGCCCCGCGGGGAACCGCATGAGGATTGCGCATCTGCCGTTCCTGGCCTGTCCGCACTGCCATTCACCGCTGGCCCTGGGCCGCGAGGAACGGCGGGAGGGCGACCACGTGATGGAGGGCTCGCTCGAGTGCGCGCGCTGTCCGCGCTCCTTCCCGATCCGCGGCGGCGTGCCGCGCTTCGTGCCGTCGGAAAACTACGCCGCGGGATTCGGCTTCCAGTGGAACCGCCACGCCGCGACCCAGCTCGACAGCGTCACCGGGCTGCCGCTGACCACCAACCGCTTCTTCAACAGCACCCGGTGGCCGCGCGAACTGGCCGGCCAGACCGTGCTGGAGGCGGGCTGCGGCGCCGGACGCTTCACCGAGGTGGTGGTCCGCACCGGCGCCACGCTGGTGTCGCTGGACTACAGCGCCGCGGTGGAGGCGAACTTCCGCTCCAACGGACACCATCCGAACCTGCTGATCGTCCAGGGCGACATCTATGCCATGCCGTTCCCCGCGGACTCCTTTGACCGGGTGTTCTGCCTGGGCGTGCTGCAGCACACGCCCGACGTGCACCGTTCCTTTCAGCAGCTCCCCCGGTATCTGAAGCCCGGCGGCGCACTGGCGGTGGACGTGTACAAGCGCTTTGGCTTTCTCAAGCAGCTCACGATCACCAAGTACTGGGCGCGTCCCTTCACCCGGGGCATGCGTCCGGAACGGCTCTATCCCCGGGTGGAACGGTATGTCCGCACGCTCTGGCCGATGACCCGCTGGCTGCATCGCCTGCCGTACGGACGCAACCTGAACTGGAAGCTCCTGATCGCGGACTATCAGGGCGTGCACCCGTTGTCGCCCAAGCTGCTGGAGGACTGGGCGGTCCTCGACACCTTCGACATGCTGGCGCCGGCCTACGACGATCCGCAGACCCCGGAAACGGTGCGGCGCTGGTTCTCGGAGGAAGGACTGGAGGCCATCGAGATCGGGGAGGGGGACAACGGCGTGCTGGGCCGCGGACGGAAGCCGATGCCGCGGTAGCGTTCGTCGCACTCCCGCCGCCGCGACTCGTTTTCGTGGTGGGGCGAATCTCCTGATGAGCCGTGCACGTGTGGAGTGGCCACCACGTCAATTCGCGGCTCGTTCCGTAGCGCGTCTTTGGACTGCGGTGGCTTGCCACCGCTTTGGCGTCGGCCGCGAGCAGCGCGCCGGATGGGAATGAACCCACGGCCTTCGGCCAACGCGTCGTTCCAAAGCGGCGTCTCCGCTGCGCTGTGCCGCCCGCACTCCACACGCGCACGGCTCGACGGGCACCGGGATCCTCCGCATGCTTCGGACGTGGTCCCCATGAGGATGCTGCTCCGGGCGGCCGGCGTCCTGCTCGCCGGTGGCGCCGTGTTGGCCCAAACCCGGGCGGCACCTCCCCTCTGGAAACCCCTGCCGACGCCGCTGAGCCGGCAGCCCGCGGGCTTCGTCTCGGTGGATCCCACCGCGGCCGGCATTCAGTTTACCAACCGCGTCCCCCCCGAGCGCTATCTGACCAACCAGATCTACCTCAACGGTTCAGGCGTGGCGCTGGGCGACGTCACCGGGGATGGCGCCGCAGACCTT
Organism: Verrucomicrobiota bacterium; assembly: GCA_017302195.1. GTDB lineage: Bacteria > Verrucomicrobiota > Verrucomicrobiia > Limisphaerales > UBA9464 > UBA9464. The sequence continues at coordinate 1,342 of JAFLEG010000580.1, read as the reverse complement.
TTCCTCGCGGCGCCGGAGGGCCGAAGCGGCCTGTTCGTCAATCAGGGCGCCTGGAAGTTTGCCGACGCCACCCGGGCTTCGTTTGCGGAGGGATTTCCCGCGGTGGACGCCACCGGGGCGGTGCTGGCGGATCTGGACGGGGATGGCGACCTGGACCTGGTGGTCAACACCGTGGGCCAGGGAACGGGGCTGTGGATCAACGACGGGACGGGACGCTTCACCCGCGGTCCGCTGCTCAATCCGGGCCGGGCTGGCATGAGCCTGGCGCTCGCGGATGCCGATGCGGACGGCGATCTGGACCTCTACCTCGCCAACTACCGGGCCCAGAGCATCCGGGATGACCCCGCCGGCAAGTTCACCCTGCGCACCGAGGACGGACGGCAGCGGGTGGTGACCTACAATGGACGCTCCACCTCGGAGCCCGACCTGCTGGGACGCTTCTACCTGACGCCCTCCGGGGTGAAGGAAAACGGGGAGCCCGACGTGTTTTATCGGAACGACGGCGCGGGAGGATTCACCGCGGTGTCCTGGACCGGCGGCGACTTTCGCAACGCCGCAGGACAGCCGCTGTCCGCTGCACCGAACGACTGGGGATTGAGCGTCCTTTTCCGCGACCTCACCGGCGATGGGCGTCCGGACCTGTATGTGGCCAATGATTTCGAGTCCCCGGACCGCCTGTGGATCAACGAGACGCCCCCCGGCGGCGCGCTGCGATTCCGGGCCGCCGGACCGCTGGTGCTGCGGCATACGGCGGCGTTTGCCATGGGAGCGGATGCCGCGGACATCAACCGCGACGGCGTGGACGACTTCCTGGTGCTGGACATGCTCAGCCGCGACCACCGGGAACGCAGCGTGCAGTCCGACGGACTGCCGCCCACTCCATGGGAGCTGGCGTCGTACCCCGACACGCTCCAGTTCTCCGCCAACGCGCTCTACCTGGGGCGCGGCGATGGCACCTTTGCCGAGATTGGCAGGCTCGCCGGCCTGGCGGCCAGCGAGTGGTCCTGGACACCCGCGTTCCTGGACGTGGATCTCGACGGCTATGAGGACGTGCTCATCTCCAACGGGCACGAGCTGGAAATGATGGATGCCGATGCCGCGCAGAAATCGGAGGCGCTGAAGAACCAGCGCCGGCTCTCGCCCCGGGAACTGCTGGAGCTGCGGCGGATGTTCCGCCGCTTTGACAGTCCCGACGCCGCCTTCCGGAACCGGGGCAACCTGTCGTTCTCGGACGAGACGCAGGCGTGGGGATTCGATACCCGCAACGTGACTCATGGCATGGCGCTGGCGGACTTGGACGGCGACGGGGATCTGGACGTGGTGCAGAACAACCTCAATGCGC
>JAFLEG010000579.1 GCA_017302195.1 Verrucomicrobiota bacterium | reverse complement strand
GTGTGCTTGGCACATGCGATAGCTAGCGGGGTGAAAGGTCCCCGACAGACGAAGATGACACGAACTGAAGCCGTAGGTCAGGTCGGCACCGCGAGGTGTCGGCGCAAAAGGACCGAATGCAAAGAGACGACCGCAGGAACACGAACAGACAGCGAGGCCGCTCACGCGGGCGAGGGTGCTAGGGTGCCCGAAGCCCCAAGGTCATCCAGAGACGTGAGAGGTAGAGTCTGGCGGCGCGTCTTGAAAGGTGTCGCATGGACCCAAGGAGATCTGCCGGGCGAGAGCCTGGCAGAAGTCAGCAGAGGTCGTAGTAGCGTTGAGGCCGGCTGAAAGGCCGGAGGAGCGAAGGACCGAAGAACGAAGGAAGCAGTCTCAATGGGAACCTGAAGTTCAAAGCGCACAGGGACTGGAAACGGGGGGCCGCCACAACTGCGGTGACGAGCCCGGACCGGCCAAGGGTCGCTGGGGCGGGAGTAGCCGCTGCAGGCGATCTGAGTCAGCCCCTAGTGGAGAACGTCGCGGAACCCACCACAGACAGACATGCACGAGAACCTGATGGAAGAGGTGGTCACCGAAGCCAATGCCACGGCAGCGTGGCAGGCAGTGCTCCGGAACGGGGGCGCTGCCGGCATCGATGGGATGACCACGAACCAGTTGACGGACCATATCCGCAAACACTGGGGGACGATCCGCACCAAGCTGCTGGAAGGGGCCTTCAGGTCCAGTCCAGTTCGCCGTGTGGAGATTCCCAAACCCCAGGGGGGAGTCCGGCTGTTGGGGATACCGACGGTGGTGGATCGGTGGATTCAGCAAATGCTGCTGCAGGTGCTGAACGCGATCTTCGACCCGGGGTTTCACCCCTCCAGCTATGGCTTCCGACCGGGGCGCAGTGCGCACGATGCGGTCCGTGCAGCCCAAGGATACGTCCAGAGTGGACTGAACTGGGTGGTGGACATGGACATCACGCAGTTCTTCGACCGGGTGAACCACGACATCCTGATGAATCGGATCGCTCAAACGATCCGGGACAAGCGGGTGCTGGGGCTCATCGGAAGATATCTGAGGGCGGGAGTGATGATCAATGGAGTGGTGCAGGACAGCGAGGAGGGAACGCCGCAAGGCGGACCTCTGTCACCCCTGCTGGCCAACATCTATCTGGACGCGCTGGACCAGGAACTGGAACGGCGTGGCCTGAAGTTCAGCCGCTATGCAGACGATGCCAACGTGTACGTGGGCAGCGAGCGGGCGGCCGAACGGGTGTTGGAGAGTCTGAAGGCGTGGATCCAGGAGCACTTGCGCCTGGAGGTGAACGCGAGCAAGAGTGGCACGGGTCGGCCTTGGGAACGGAAGTTCCTCGGGTTCCAGATCACTCCGGAAGGAGGGATCGGGATCGCCCCCCGCAGTTTGGAGAAGTTCCGGGAACAGGTCCGTCATCTGTGGCGACGCGGCCAAAGTCTGAGCAGCACTGAGCTGCGGGACCAATGGCGGCGCTACGTCCAGGGTTGGTGGGGATACTACCGACTGGTGACGGAGCGGCGACCGATCTTCCAATGCGAGGGGTGGATTCGACGGCACATCCGCTGTTGCTTCTGGCAGCGCTGGCATGACTGGCGCGGTCGAAAGCGCCGCCTCCGATCGTTGGGTGTCCGCGGCGCCGCTCTCAAGACAGCCCACACTTCGGTGGGGGCCTGGCGGGCGGCCAAATCGCTGGCCGTGCAACGCGCCCTGAACAACTCACTCCTACGCCGCTGGAAATTCCTCATGCCATCGGATCTTGGGGCCTCCGTGTAACACGGCCCCTGCGTTCAACCGCCGGATGCGAGCAAACCGCACGTCCGGTGGTGTGGGAGGGTGCCGGGGCGCAATCCCCGGCACCCGACCCGATCCACGGGACAGGACATCTATCGGGACCGCCGCCGCTCCGGCGACCTGGCCGCGCGCTGTTCGCACTGCTACCGGCCCATGACGGGCCTCTCCGGGCCTCACTCCGCCAGGGAGACATGTGGGCCATTGTGTCGCAGGAGCTAATGAACAGATGTCCTGTCCCTTGAAGGAATAGCGTCCTGTACCTGATGCCTCATGCGCCGGATTGCTCCTCGCCTGAACTTCTTCCTCCACGCCCGGCCGCGGTCCCTCGCGCGGCAGGTCATGGTCCACGAAGCCCCGGGCGGGACGCCCGGGACGACACGCGGGACGCGCGTGCTCCCAAATCAAGGAAAATGGCTGCACCCTTGCGCTCCGCGATTGAGGACGCAGGGTGATCGCGAATGGCGGGCTTGGTTGCGAAGCGGGTGCTGATTCTGGGATGCGGCTATGTCGGACTGGCGCTGGGCCGCCGGCTCCTGCAGGCGGGGCATGCGGTCTTCGGACTCCGCCGCACGGCCGGCAGTTCCAGCCCGGCAGACGAAACGGGGCCAGGACTGCAATGGCTGACAGGCGACATCACCCGGCCCGAGACCCTGGCGGTCCTTTCCGGACCGTTCGACTGGGTGGTTCACTGCGTGTCCTCCTCGCGGGGCGGGGCGGAGACCTATCGGACGGTCTTCTCGACGGCATGCGCCATGTCCTCGACTGGCTGGGAGCGCATCCGCCCGAAGCCTTCGCCTACACCAGCAGCACCAGTGTCTATGGACAAACCACCGGTGACTGGGTGGATGAAGCGTCGCCGGCAGCGCCTGGCACCGAGGCGGGCGAGGTGCTGGTGGCTACCGAACGACTGGTGCTGGAGGCGGCGGAGACCGGACGGGTCCCGGGAAGGATCCTCCGGGTGGCCGGGATTTACGGGCCCGGACGTGGACATCTCTTCCAGCAGTTCCTGGCCGGCGAGGCGCGAGTGCAGGGTGATGGTTCCCGGTGGATCAACATGATCCACCGCGACGATGTGGCTTCGGCCCTGGAGGCGGTGCTGACCCGCGGCGCGAACGGCGAGGTGTACAACGCGGTGGATGATGAACCGGTGTCCCAACGGGAATTCCTTGCGTGGCTGGCGGCGCGGCTGGGGCGTCCGATGCCACCCCCGGCATCGGAGGAATTCCTGGCGCGTCGCAAGCGGGGCCTGACGCACAAGCGGGTGCGGAACCGGAAGCTTCGCACCGCGACCGGCTGGGATCCGGAGTACCCTTCCTATCGGGAGGGCTATGCCGAGGCGGTGGCCGCCGCCCTCGGATCCGGCACGACGGCAGGAACGTCATGAACCGCGGAGGGACCTCCAATGGGATGAGTCCGCGGTGGCGGGCCTTCGGGCTGTGGCTGCTGGGACTGGCCGGCCTGGTGGGAGCGATGGCACGAGCGGACGACACCACGCCCCGGCGTGGGGGCATTCTGCGCCTGTGGACTCCCACCGACTGGCGCTCGCTGGACCCGGCCATCGCCTTCGACGCGGAATCCGCGCCGCTGCAGAAGCTGCTCTTTCGCGGACTGCTCAACTACGGGACCGGCACGGATCTCGTGCTGGACCAGGCGGCGGCGTGGGAGGTGTCCCCGGATGGACGGACCTACCGCTTCCGGCTGAAACCCGGCGTGCGGTTCGCCCACGGCCGGGAGGTGGAAGCCGAGGACTACGTCGCGGCGCTGGAGCGGATCCTGGATCCGGCCACCGGGTCGCCCGGACTGGGGTTCCTGC
>JAFLEG010000058.1 GCA_017302195.1 Verrucomicrobiota bacterium | reverse complement strand
TTGGCAATTGCGATTGCACTGGCACCGGCCCTGCCTCCGCCCCCCGCAATCCCGGCGGGCTCCTGGCTGGGATTGACCGTGATCGTCGAGCAGATCCTGATCGGCGCCATGATGGGTTTTTCCCTGCGCATCGCGTTTGCCGCGCTGGACGTTGCCGGCGAGCTGATTGGTTTGCAGATGGGCCTGTCCTTCGCCACATTCTTTGACCCCGTGGCCGGTGGGCAGACACCGGTGATCACCCAGTTCCTGGGGCTGCTCACGGCATTATTCTTCCTTGCCATGAACGGGCATTTGCTCGCCATCTACCTGGTGGCCGAGAGTTTCACCGTCTTGCCGATCGGCAACCTGCCGTTTCAGGCTATCTCGCTCGCCGCACTGGTGAAGTCGGCAGCGATGATGTTTTCTCTGGGAGTGTTGCTGGCGCTACCTTTGATCACCGCACTGCTGGTGACCAACCTGGCGCTGGGCGTGCTGTCGCGCGTTGCGCCTGCGCTCAACCTGTTTGCCGTTGGCTTCCCGGTAACCATGGCACTCGGGTTCATCGTGCTCTTGCTTTCCCTACCTTACCTCGGCGCGGCCATGGAGCCGGTGTTCAATCGCGGCTTCGAAACCCTGGAAGCAGTGGTGCGAATGGCGGCGGGGACTTAACTTGGGCGCCGGGTCAGGTGAATGACGCCACGGGCGAAACGCTGCGAGCCCAGCACCGAGGATTCCAGCCCCTCGTTGTATTCGACCACCGAGTAGCCTTCGTAGCCGTTCTGCCGCATCAGATCCTTGGCACGTTGATGAAACACCATGCGCGCCTCGCCGGCGCCGCCGGCATACACCCGCTTCATTTTCAGGGACAGGTGAAAATGCTGATCGGGAAAGTCGGCTTGCTCGATTTCCCAGTTGGGCGCCAGCGGATCGAGGATCAGCCAGGCCGCCCCGGCATACAGCCCCCAGGAGACGATCTTTTCCAGCGGAATCTGCACCTGGTTGCTCAGGTTCAGCGTGGCATCGGGAATCAGCGGGCCTTGTGCCGGAAACGGACCGCTCAGGGCGGTAGGTCCGGGGTAGTTCAGCGAGCCACACCCGGCAAGCGAGCCAGCAAGGGCAATGATGGCCAGAAGTCGGCGCTGGCAGGACGGCGTTTTCATAGGAAGTTGAACAGGGAAAGTTGTGAAACGCGCAAGAAGGATTGCTGCGCGGCTTCCAGTTCGGCCTGGCGGCGAGTGAGTTCGGTGATGGCCTTGGAATAATCGACATCCTGCAACTCGGAGAGCGACTGCTGGTACTGCACGCTCATGTCGCCGCTCATGGTCTGCAAGGCATCGATCTCATTCATGCGCGTACCGACCTGGGCACGCACACGCACCACGTTCTCGATCGACTGCGCGATATTGCTGATGCCGGCGCGCACGTCGCTGATGTAGCGCGCATCGGCGGCCGGTGTCGTACCGCCGGCTTCCAGCGCACCTATCAATTTTGCGACCGAGGCGAACACGCTCTGCGAACTGCTTGGTTCGATCGTGAACTTGTCGCCACTGGCAGCGTTGCCGGTAATGCTGACGCTGCCGCCCAAGTCGAAGGCGGGTTCCGCACCCTGTGACTTGAGCTGGATCAGCTGCCCGGATTGGTAACTGCGCTGACTGGCCAGCGGCGCCGGCGCCGCCCCTCCGGTGAGCAAGGAGTTTCCGCTGCCGGTATCGACCAGATCGTAGGTGGTGACGCCCGCATTGACTGAAAACCTGACCTCGACATCCTGTACCGCCGAAGCACGCCAGGCTGCCGGATCGCTGATCGAACCGGCATTGATGGTTGCCGTACCGGTGTTGGCGGCTTCGTAATTGGTAACGAAATAGCCGTTGCCACTGGGAATGCGGCGGAATACGTCGATCCCGGAATCGCTGATCTCGATGTAGCGGCTGCTTGATACCTGCAGGGTGCGCTGACCTTCGTCACCCTGATAGTCGATTTCACCTCCCGCCATCAGGGAGTCGATGGAGCCGCCGAAGGGAATCGTCTCGCTCATGAAACCGCCGAAAACATGGTTGCCCGCGCCATCCTTGCTGTTCGCGATGCCCAGCAACTGGTCGTAAGTACCTCGCAGTTCGGTGGAGATGGCCTTGCGCGCGGTTGCCGTCAGGCTGGTGCTGCCGGCCTGGATCGCCAGTTCATGCACGCGTTGCAGCAGATCCTCGGCGTGGGCGAGGTGCACCTCTTCCTGGCCCAGGATGCCCATTGCGGTTTCCTGATTCTTGCTGAACTGGGTGACCACATCATTGGCCTGCGAAACCTCCAGGGCGCGCGCCGACGCCACCGGGTCATCGCCCGGCGTAAGTATGCGGCGGCCGCTGGACAGTTGCTGCTGCACTTTGAGCAGGGCCGATGTCTGGCGCGAAATGCCGGTGGCGCCGGCATCGAAAATCATTGAGCTACTGACTCGCATGTCTGTTTACCTCCGTCGCGCTTGGCTTAACGACCGAGCGCAAGAACTTCCTCGAACAGCTTGCCGGCGATCTCGATCACCTTGGCTGCCGCCTGATAGGCGGTGCAGCGGGGATTGCCGCAGTAGGCGATGATCAGGGCGTTCTTGTCCGCCGGAAGCGCCTTGGCGAAGTCAGCCTCGATGGTGTCGAAGTTGAGGGCTCCCGGGACATGGCCGCTGTTGTAGGAGTCCGTCCCGTTGACATCAATGATGGTGGCCTTCCCGGTCCCGGCGACCGCCTTGACCTCGGCGATGCTCACGTCAGGGAACTCTCCGGCGATGGCGGCGGCGGCGAAAAGCAGGCCGGTCAGCAGGGCGAGGGATTTCTTCAGAGTATTCATTTGGTGGTAGCAGTAGTCGTTGATCGTTCGCGGTGAGGACCGATGCGCCACGGCGACGGTTACACCGGAAACCCGGACCGCCGCCACCCGGCCGCAGAAGCAGCCGGCCACCACCAACGATTTCGCAGTTTCAGGGCCGGAACGGCATTGTGCAAACGTCAATTTGGGCAGGCTGGCCGGAGCGGTGCCGCCCGTGGTTGTCGGAGGCATGGAAGTGTTTGCCTCTGGAGATGCCTCACACCGAGGACACGAAGGGCACAATGAAGACCCCTTCCTCGGCAGGGCTGTGTTCCACCACGGCCCCATATGGATCCGCAGCGCCCGTGGACACACCACGGGGATCGCCGGAAGCACCGGAACGCAACGCTGCCCCCGTTCCCCGCAGCGACTCCACCAGGCCGGCGCGGGACAATGGGGTCGTGCGGAAGCCCGAACCAGGCATTGGCAGACTTCATCCCTGGTGTCCCTCGTGTGAGGCTCTTTCACCTCGGACGCCCCATGCCGGCAACGCGACCGACAAGCCAGGGATGCACTCCAGAGCGACGGTTGACCCGGCGGGCGGCGCCGGACGAAGCTGGGGCATGCGAATTCCCCTTTGGATCCTGCTATGCGGTCTGCTGGTCGTCCCCGCAATCCAGGCCGCCGAGACCGCCACCCCCCTCCGCGTGCTGCTGATCACCGGCGGCTGCTGCCACAACTATCCATTTCAGAGCGCCCAGTTGACCAATGCGGTGGCGCGTCATGCGCGGGTGGACTGGACGGTCGTCAACGAGGGCGGCACTGGGACCCGGGCGGAGATCCCCCTCTATGCGCGTCCGGACTGGGCCCGGGGCTACGACGTGGTGGTTCACAACGAGTGCTTCGCCGACACCACCGCCCCCGCCTACATCCGGCGCATCACCGCCGCGCACCACGCCGGCGTGCCGGCGGTGGTCATCCACTGCGCCATGCACACCTACCGCGCCACCGACATTCCCGACTGGCGCGAGTTCCTCGGGGTGACCAGCCGCCATCATGAACACATGAGCCGGTATCCGGTGAAGAAGGTCCTGCCGGAACATCCGATCCTCAAGGACATGCCCGCCGACTGGGTGACGCCCATGGACGAGCTCTACGTGATCGAGAAGGTCTGGGGCGACACCCGTCCTCTGGCCACCTCGGCCAGCGAGAAGGACGGCAAGGAATATCCGGTGGCCTGGACCCACACCTACGGGTCCGCGCGGGTCTTCGGCACCACCTACGGCCACTCCGACGACACCTTCCGCGATCCGGTGTTCCTGAACTACGTGAGCCGCGGACTGCTCTGGGCCGCCGGCCGGCTGAAGGAGTAGCCCGGCCCTCAGGCTAGCGTCGCCCGTGACCCTGGTAGGGCTGTGTTCCACCGCGGCCCCATTCCATTCCGCTGCGCCTATGGGCAAACGACGGGGAGCGTGGGAAGCACTCGACACTCGAGGGCATCGTCAGGCCAGCGGGGCCTTCTCGCGGTGCCATCCGGTGCTCTGCTCGTAGGCGTGGGCAATGCGCAGGAGAGTCTCCTCGCCGAAGGGCTTGCCCAGGATCTGGAGGCCAATGGGCAGGCGCGGCGCGGCGGACGAGGCGTCGGTGAAGCCGCACGGGACGCTGATGCCGCAGTTGCCAGCAAGGTTGCAGGAGATGGTGAAGATGTCGCTCAGGTACATCTGCAGCGGATCATCCGCCTTCTCGCCGATGCGGAACGCCGGCGTCGGCGTGGTCGGGGACACGATGGCATCCACCTGTTCAAAGGCCTTCAAGAAGTCGTTCCGGATGAGCGTCCGCACCTTCTGCGCGCGCAGGTAGTAGGCGTCGTAGTAGCCCGAGCTCAGCACATAGGTGCCAAGGATGACCCGGCGTTTCACCTCGGGACCGAATCCCGCCCCGCGGGTCCTGGAGTTCAGCTCGGCCGGATCGCGCCCATCCACCCGCAGGCCATACCGGATGCCGTCAAACCGGGCCAGGTTCGCCGAAGCTTCGGCCGGGGCGATGATGTAGTAGGTGGCGGCGGCATATTCGCTGTGCGGCAGCGAGACCTCCACCGGCTCGGCTCCCAGCGACTCCAACTGCCGGACTGCGGCCCGCACTGCGGCATCCACCGCCGGATCCACGCCGCCAATCTGGAACTCCTTCACCAGGCCGATGCGCAGTCCCTTCAGGTCGCGCCCCAGCGCCCGGGCATAGTCCGGCACGGCCTGCGGCACGCTGGAGGAATCCCGCGGATCGTGTCCGGCAATCACCCCCAGCATTCGCGCGGAATCCTCCACCGTCTTGGTGAACGGTCCGATCTGATCCAGCGAACTGGCGAAGGCAACCAGTCCGTAGCGCGACACCAGTCCGTAGGTGGGCTTGAGCCCGACCACGCCGCAGAGGGCGGCCGGCTGGCGGATCGAGCCGCCGGTGTCGGAGCCGAGGCTCGCGAAGCATTCGTTGGACGCCACGCTCGCGGCGCACCCGCCGGAGGAACCGCCGGGGATGCGCGCCGGATCCCACGGATTGGTGGTGGTCCACAACGCCGAGTTCTCCGTGGAACTGCCCATGGCGAATTCGTCCATGTTCAGGCGTCCGAACACCACGGCCCCCGCCGCCTGCAGGCGCGACACCACGGTCGCGTCGTAGGGGGAGACGAATCCCTTGAGAATCTTCGAGCTGCAGGTGCAGGGCTGTCCGCGGTGGCACAACACATCCTTGAGGGCCACCGGAACCCCCAGGAGCGGCTTCTCGGCATGCGTCATGCCGGCCGCCAGCAGCCGGTCCGCCTCGTCCGCCTGCGCCATGGCATCCGCCACGTCATAGCTCACAAAGGCGCGGACCGTGCCGTCCACCTGGGCGATCTGGTCAAAGCAGGCCTGCAGCACCTCGCGGGCGGAGGACTCGCGCCGGGCCAACCGGCCGGTCAATTCAGCAATGGAAAGTAGTCGAAGCATCGGAGCCAGCGGGGACGATCCCGAAATCAGGGGGGGCGGGAAAGCAGGAACGAGGGGTGGCAACTTGTTGGCTCCAGGTTTTCAGAGTTCAGGGGGGAAGCAGGAATGGGGATCCGGAAAGACAGGGGAGGATGGCCGATAGCCAGGAGCCAATGAACACTCGGCCCCGCGAGCGACGCCTGTTGCCTCTTGGCCATTGGGAATTGGCCGTCGTCCGCCCCCTCACCCAAGAGCCGCCCCCCGGCGGAGAATCCTGCGCGCCCCCTCGGTACAGGGCGCTTCCACCCACCGCTGGAAGCAATGGGCCAGGGGCATGCTGGCGAGGCACGCTCCGAGCGCGCTCACCAGGGCCACGGCAAACGGATCGTTAAGTCCCCAGTTGTTCAGTTTCCTGACAATGCGGGGCGACAGATAAAAGACCGGCAGCAGGTGGACCAGGTAGAGGGAGAAACTGACCCGTCCCAGCCATTGCGCGGGGCCCGATTCCAACGGGGCGCGGATTGCCGGGGATGCCAGGGGTACGACCAGGAGCAGGGCCGCGCCGGCCGCCGTCAGGGAATCAAGCCGAACCACGACCTCGATGGCACCTGTCAGGACCGGGAAATGCCAGGGGCCCCACCGGGCCACCGAATAGAGCGCCAAGCTGGACACCAGCAGTAGCAACGCTTCAGCCGGGGACCGGCGGACCAAGGACTCCCGAAGCACGTTCCAGTGCTTGGCGATCAGGATCCCAAAGGCGAAGAAGAGCACATAGCGGGAAACGCCGCCGAAACCAGCGGCCAGCACGAGGCAGGCGAGCGTGGCCCCGGTGCTTCGCGCGGCGACCGGCAGCAGCAGGGGCAGGAAAAAGGCGAACCGCATCTCCTCGGTCAGGGACCAACCCTGGGCCACCAGGCGGGGGTATTGCACCGGAAGCAGCAGGTCCTGAAGCAGGTTCTCCCGCGTGGCCTCGATGCTGCTGAAGTATTCGAACCAACTGGATCGCAGCGGAGAGGTGGGGGCGGGGTCCCAAAAGGCGGACCGCGCGATCGCCATCAGGACCAGCGTCACCGCGAACGGGCCGTAAATGCGCAGCGAGCGCGCCACCAGCCAGCGCAGGGTGGTGCGGGTCCCGACGAACGGATCGGGCCCCCCGTGAAATGACCCCCACGAAAGGGCCACGCCGCTGAGCACGAAGAACAGCAGAACCGCCGCCTCCCCGTCGGTCAGAAAGGCGAAGGGACCCGTCCACAACCAGCGGGATCGCGCATCCCCCAGGTCGAGCCACGCCTGGAGGGCGTGGCACAGGACCACCGTCATCGCCGCGAATCCCCGGATGCCGTCAAGGAAGGCAATGCGTCCCGTGGTCACCTGCGGGGCACCATAGGGCCCGATGCATCTCCAGCGCAACGGCCGCCGTCCCGCCTTGAGTCAGTACCCGACCGCAGGAGCCGGCTGAAGCCGGGACGACCCGCAAGGCCCCCGAGGATTCGCCGTTTGCCGGTCCGCAGGGGGGATGCGCCGGATTTTTCATTTCTCCGCCGGCGACGCGAAGGGTAGTTGTGGGGCGTCCGGAGTCCCCCCGGGACGCCGGCGCCCCGAGTCCTGAATCCACATATGAGCTTGAATCCCCTGACCAGCGCTGAACTGAAGGAACTGACCGATGGCCTGCACCGGCTGGCCCGCAACCTCTGGTGGAGCTGGGATCAGGATGCGCAGGAACTCTTCCACTCCCTGTCGCCGCGCGGCTGGCAGAATCTTTACCACAATCCGGTGGCGATCCTGCATGAGGTGTCCGACTACGAGCTGCGGGTGAGGCTGCAGGATCCGGAACTGGCGACGCGGGTACGGAAGACGCTGGCGGACTTCAAGGCCTACCTGGAGGAACCGCAGACCTGGGCGGCGGCCCATGCCCCAAAGCTGGCGAAGAATCCCGTCGCCTATTTCTCCGCCGAGTTCGCCTTCCACGAATGCCTGCCCATCGCCGCCGGCGGCCTCGGGGCGCTGGCGGGCGACCACACCAAGTCGGCCAGTGACCTGGGCCTCGGATTTGTCGGCATCAGCCTCTTCTACCGTGAGGGCTACTTCCAGCAGTCCATCAACAACGACAACTGGCAGCAGGAGAACTACAACCCACTCAATCCGCGCAACCTGCCGCTGGATCCGGTGGTGGACGGCAGCGGCAAGCCGGTGGTGGGCAGCGTGCGGATCTTCGGCCAGCCGATCCATTTCCACGCCTGGCGCATCAACGTCGGACGCGTGCCGGTGTACCTGCTGGACACCAACCGTCCGGAAAACGAGGGGCAGTACCGCGACCTGACCAACCGGGTGTACGGCGGCGACACCACCACGCGCATCATGCAGGAGATCCTCCTCGGCGTGGGCGGCGTGCGGCTGCTGCGGGCGCTGGGCATCCAGCCCTCGACCTTCCACATGAACGAGGGGCATGCCGCGTTCCTCACCCTGGAGCTGATCCGGGAAAAGATGGCCGCCGGAAAGTCCTATGCCGAAGCCGGAGACCTCACGCGGCAGGAATGCATCTTCACCACCCACACCCCGGTGGAGGCCGGACACGACCGCTTCTCCAGCGATCTGGTGCAGCTCGCCGGAGGCACGTTCCAGACCGATCTGCACATCGGCCACGACCAGCTCATGGAGCTGGGGAACGAGCATCCTGGCAAGGCCGGGAGCCCCTTCTGCATGACCGCCCTGGCCCTGCGCTTCTCCCGGGCGGCCAACGGGGTCAGCGAGCTCCATGGCGAGGTCAGCCGCGAGATGTGGAAGGGCTACTACGGGAAGACCGAGGCGTCGGAGGTACCCATCGGCTCCATCACCAACGGTGTCCACCTGGTGGGCTGGGTGAAGGGTCCGATGCGCCGCCTGTGGATGCGGAAGTTCAAGGAGACCGGCGGGGAGCCCAAGCGGTTCGTGTACGACGCCAACACCCCGGAGTTCTGGAACCGCATGGCGGATCCCACGGTGACGTCCGATGAGGAGCTGTGGGCCATGCGCTACCGGCTGCGGCGCGAGCTGATCGAGTTCGCCCGGCGACGGCTGCTGATCCAGGGACGCTCCTTCAGCAGCGGGGACTTCATCACCTTCGACGCGATGCTGAACCCCGACGCCCTCACCATCGGCTTCGCCCGGCGCTTTGCCACCTACAAGCGGGCGCCGCTGATCTTCGACCAGTTCGACAACATCCTGAAACTGGTGCGGGACACCAGCCGGCCGGTGCAGTTTGTCTTCGCCGGCAAGGCCCACCCCCGCGACGAGCATGGCAAGGCCTTCATCCAGAAAATCATCCATCTCTCCAAGTTCAGCGAGCTCAAGGGCCACCTGGTGTTCATCGAGAACTACGACATCCACGTGTGCCGTCAGATGGTGTCCGGCTGCGACATCTGGCTGAACAACCCGCGGCGCCCCCTGGAGGCCTCCGGCACCTCGGGCATGAAGACCACGCCGCATGGCTGCCTGAACCTCTCCATCCTCGACGGCTGGTGGCGGGAGGATTTCGACGGCACCAATGGATTCGGGATCGGGCCCGATTCGCATCCCGAGGACGTCCAGGAGCAGGACCGCGTGGACAGCGCGAACCTCTACAAGGTGCTCACCGAGGAGGTCGTGCCCACCTTCTTCAACCGCGACGCCACCGGCATCCCCCGTCAGTGGATTGCCCGGATCCGCCGCTCGCTGGTCACCCTGGCGGCCAAGTACAGCACCTGGCGCATGGTCCAGGAGTACACGGGCAAGTACTACCTCACCCGGCCCGGGCTCTGACATTCCCTGCGGCGGCGGCCATCCGAAGGAGTGGCGGCGCGGCAGCGGCAGACGTCCCAGACTCGGCGGACGCTCGCATGCGGAGCGATGGGGCGGGCTGGAACTGTGCGTTGATCCCGGTCCGAAGCCCGGACAGGCGAGCAGGGACTGCCGAAATCCGGACGGCGCCGCTGCGGACGACGGACGGCAACCCTCGGCACCGCGATGACGATTGCAGTTTGAGAGGGGGTCGCGTACATCCCGCGCATGCGGTTCATCGGTGGAGCGTACGAGAAGTTGCAGCGGCATCCGAAGCGGATCGTGTTCCCGGAGGGCACGGAGCCGCGCGTGCTCCAGGCGGCCCGCCAGTTCTATTCGCTGCGGCTGGGGGTGCCCATCCTGCTGGGGGAACGCCAGGCGGTGAAAAAGGCCGCGGAGGGGCTCAACGTGATCCTGGAGGGCATCCGCATCATTCATCCGCCGGAGAGTCCGGACCTCGACAGCTTTGTCCGCCGCTTCATGCTGCTGCGCCGGGGCAAGGGGATCGCCGAGGAGGAGGCGCGGGAGGCGATGTCCAAACCCAACTATTTCGGCGCCATGATGGTCGCCATGCGGCAGGCCGACGGGCTGGTGTCCGGCACCAACGAGATCTCCGGCAGCGTCCTGAGGCCGCTGTTCCAGATCATCAAGGTGGCGCCCAAGACCACCACGGCGTCGTCCTGCATGGTGATGGAGGTCGAGGACACGCGGTTTGGCGAGAAGGGGGTGCTGTTCATGGGGGATTGCGGCGTCATTCCCGACCCCACGGTGGAGCAGTTGGCAGACATCGGACTCAACATCGCGCGCCTGGCCCGTCAGATCGTGGGCGTGCCGCCGCGGGTGGCCTTCCTGAGCTACTCCACCAAGGGCAGCGCCACCCATCCCAGCGTGCTCAAGGTCCGCGCGGCGACCGCGCTGGCCCAGCAGAAGGCCAAGGACAGCGGATTCGAGGCGGACATTGACGGGGAGATGCAGGTGGACGCGGCGCTCATGCCCGACATCGCCGTCCGCAAGCTCCCGGAAAGCCGGGTGGCCGGGCGGGCCAATGTGCTGGTGTTCCCCGACCTCAACGCGGGCAACATCGCCCACAAGCTGATCCAGCACATCGCCCGGGCCAACGCCTACGGCCAGATCCTGCTCGGCCTCGACCGTCCCGCGGCCGACGTCTCGCGCGGCAGCAGCGCCCATGACATCCTGGGCGTCGCCGCCATCGTCGGGCTCCAGAGCATCGAGTACCAGCAGCTCTACCCGGGGGCGGGCGAGGCACTGCCGGGGGAGGTCTGACCATGCTGCTCAACACCACCACCCCCCGCGTCTTCATCGCGGCCACCCGCCAGAACGACGGCAAGACGACCAATTCGCTGGGGCTGCTGGCGGCGCTCCAGGCCCGCTTTGGCAGCGTCGGGTACATCAAGCCCGTCGGCCAGCGCTTCGTCGAGATTGACACCGAGAAGATTGACGAGGATTCGGTGCTCATGGACCGGGTGTTCCGGCTGAACTGCCCCCTGGTGGACATGTCCCCAATCGCGGTGGAGCCCGACTTCACCCGGAAGTACCTTCAGGCGGCCAATTACGAGACGCTGGTCAAGCGCATCCACAAGGCCTTCGACCGGGTGGCCTGGGAGAAGGAGTTTGTCCTCTGCGAGGGCACGGGTCACGCGGGTGTCGGGAGCGTCTTCGATCTGAGCAACGCCACCGTGGCACGGCTGCTCAATGCCAAGGTGGTCATCGTCACCCGGGGGGGCATCGGACTGCCGATTGACGAGGTCACCCTGAACTGCGCGCTGTTCGAGCGCGAGGGCGTGGAGGTGATCGGGGTGATCCTCAACAAGGTCCTGCCCGAGAAGCTGGATTACATCACCGAGTTCGCGGAGAAGGGCCTTCGCCGCAAGGGACTCCAACTGCTGGGCGTGGTGCCGCACCAGCCCCTGCTCTCCTATCCCACCCTGGAGGTGGTCCGCGACGAACTGGGCGCCCGCGAACTCAACGACAGCGGCCAGCTTCAGAACATCATTGAACGGGTGGTCATCGGCGCCATGGGCCCGGCCCGGGCCTCGGCGCTGTTCCAGCCCGGCGTGCTGCTCATCGTGCCCGCGGACCGCGATGACATCATCCGGGCCGCCGGAGACTACCTCAAGGGGGGCGGACGCCTCGCCGGAC
>JAFLEG010000578.1 GCA_017302195.1 Verrucomicrobiota bacterium | reverse complement strand
GATCGCGGGGGGATCCCCGGAAAAGTCGGCGAGCATGCGGGGCAGCAGTGCGTCGGGGATGGGGATATACTTGCCGGTCGCCTCGGCCAGGAGGTCGCCGGCGGCATCGTGCAGGGTGGCCTGGGCGAGAAACAGCCGGTCCCGGCGGTTCGCGGTCAGCTCCCCGCGGGCGGTCACCTCGACGTCGGGCGGCGTCGGACGCTGGAACCGCACCGTCAGTTCGGCGCAGTAGGTGAGACGTCCCGTGCGGACGCCCACCGCCCAGACCATGATCTCGTCCAGGGCCGTGGCGATCAGGCCGCCATGGACGGTCCCGGGGAATCCGCACCAGTCCGGACGGAACCGGAATCGGGTCTCGGCGATCCGGTCATCGGCCACCACGCGGATGCCAAATCCGGCGGGATTCTCCAACCCGCAGACAAAACAATGACGCGTGTTCGGCAGCGGCTTCACCGGGGCAGCCTATTTCCGAAGACGGGACACTTGAAACTTGAAACTCCGATCGGCCAGACGGGCCATTGAAGGGCCATTGAACTGGCGCCCCGGTCGCGGGATACTGCCTGGGCTGTGCATTATCCGATCAAGGAGCTGACCCAATCGCTGCTGGCGAGCTACCGGCAGCACGGGGGCATCAATCACCTGGATGGCGCCAATCTGCCGTCCCGCGTGGCGGTGGTGAGCATCACGACCGATCTGCTCCGCCTGGTGTTTCCCGGGTTCTTCGACGAGCAGGTGATCCACTCCTCCGAACTGCAGGCCGAAACGGCGCTGCGCCTGGACTCGGTGGCGGGACGCCTGGAGGATGAGATCTACAAGAGCCTGGGCTGCTTTGGGTGTCCGGACGGGGGCTCCCGGGATCCCCGGCCCGCGGCCCACGATCTGGCGACGCGGTTCCTGCAGCAGTTGCCGGCCGTCCGAGAGTTGCTGCAGACCGATGTGGAGGCGGCGTTCACCGGCGATCCGGCGGCACGGACCCGGGAGGAGGTCATCGTGGCGTACCCATTCATCGAGGCCATCGCCGTCCATCGCATCTCCCATGTGCTCCACCGCGACGGCGTGCCGCTGCTGCCGCGCATCATGAGCGAGTGGGCGCACAGCCGCACCGGCATGGACATCCATCCGGGCGCCCGGATCGGATCCCACTTCTTTGTGGACCACTGCACCGGCACGGTGATCGGCGAATCCGCCGAGGTGGGATCCCACGTCAAGCTCTACCAGGGGGTGGGCCTGGTGGCCCGTTCCCTGGCGGCGGGCCAGGCGCTGCGCGGCACGAAGCGGCATCCGACGGTGGAGGATGGGGTGACGATCTACGCCAATGCCACGATTGTGGGCGGCGACACGGTGATCGGCGCCGGCAGCACCATCGGCGCCAGCGTCTTCCTCATGCACAGCGTGCCGCCGCAGAGCCTGGTGTTGCTGGAGGGGCTCGGGGTGCGGGTGACCCACAAGCGGGACCGCGGGGCCGGATCGGACTTCCAGATCTGATGCCCCGCGCATTCCGGCAATTCCACTTGCCTCGGGTCCGGACGCCGACTTTCTTTGCCGCACCGTTCGCAGACACTTGAAGGAACTTC
Organism: Verrucomicrobiota bacterium; assembly: GCA_017302195.1. Taxonomy (GTDB): domain Bacteria; phylum Verrucomicrobiota; class Verrucomicrobiia; order Limisphaerales; family UBA9464; genus UBA9464. The sequence continues at coordinate 2,060 of JAFLEG010000578.1, read as the reverse complement.
GCCAGCTTTGGGACTCCCTGCCGGACCGCCTGCCCTTTCTTGCGGCGCTGGCGGCGTGGTGCGCCCTGTTTCACTTCGTGGGCAACTCCACGTTTGGGTACGTCAACAGCCCGTCCATGTTCGGCTGGCTGACCGGCTGGTACCAGTTGAAGTCCACGGGGGAGTCCGGTGACGAACTGGCCCCGTTCGTGCCGTTTCTGGTGCTGGCCCTGCTGTACCTGAAGCGGGAGGATCTGACCGCGGTGCCGAAGCGGCCCTGGACGCCCGCATTGCTCCTGGTGATCGCCGGCCTGCTGATGCACGCCCTGGGATTCGTGGGGCAGCAGGTGCGCATCTCGGTGGCCGGATTCGTCCTGGGCACCTGGGGACTGATGGGGCTGTTCTGGGGATTCCAGTGGATGCGGGCCACCCTCTTTCCCTGGTTCCTGCTGGTGTTCGCCATTCCGGTGGCGGCGTACACCGACGGTCTCACGTTTCATCTGCGCCTCCTGTCCACGCAGGTGTCCGTGTTCATCTGCAATTCGCTGCTGGGTCTGGACCTGCTGCGCCTCGGCACCACGGTGTTCCACCAGCCCGCCAACGGCACCGCCGGGTTTCAGTTCGACGTTGCGGCGGCCTGCAGCGGCATGCGCAGCGCCAGCGTGGTGTTGCTGCTGGCGCTGGTGTACGGCTTCATCAATTTCCGGTCGCCCTGGCGGCGGATGCTGGTGATCGGCTCCTCCGTGCCCTTCGCCCTCATCGGCAATGTCATCCGCCTGGTGGTGGTTTTCGTGGTCGGCGAGGCCTTCGGCGAGGAGGCGGGCAAGATGATCGAGACCAAGTTCGGATTCATCACGTATCTTGGCGCCCTGGCCGGGCTGTTCTCGCTGGGGTGGCTGCTCCGGGAGCCGCACCCGCCCGGGGGGCCGCCGGCCCCGGAAGTCCCTCCGGAACCCGAGCCCGAGCCTTCTGTCGCATGAATCGAACCGCCCCCCTGCTGCTGGGAATCACGCTCCTGCTGATTGCCGCCACCTACGGACTGCTCACCCGGGTCCGGGACCGGCAGACCCTGGGTGCCCCGGCGGTGCGGTTGACGCCCGTACCCCTGATCTCAGCGGATGGCCGGATCACGCGGACCAATTCGGTGTTTCTCCCGATGCGGGTCCCGGGATTCGAGGCGCGTCCCGGCGTGGTCACCGACATGGAACTTGCCGGATTGCCGCCGGACACCTCCTTCGGACGCCAGATCTACCGGTCGCTCTCCGACGAGTTCACCGCGCAGGCATCCGTGGTGCTCATGGGGCGGGATCGGACGAGTATTCACCAGCCCGACTTCTGCCTCACCGGCGCCGGGTGGATGATTCAGAGCAAGCGGCATGATCTCGTGCCACTGCCCGGGGCCGGAGGGCGGGTGCTTCCGGTGCAACGGTTTGATGCCGTGCTGAACTACAGCAGCCCGGACGGCGCGGCGCGGCGTCTGGCGGGGGTCTATGTCTTCTGGTTTGCGGCGGATGGCGAGGTGACCTCAAGCCATACGCAGCGGACGCTCTCGCTGATCCGCAACCTGGTCACCCAGGGGGTGCTCCAGCGCTGGTCCTACACCTCCTTCTTCGCCGAATGCCTTCCCGGCGAGGAAGACGCCACCTACGCGCGGCTCCGGGAACTGATCGCGGCCACCACGCCGCAATTCCAGAGGTTCGAGCTGGCCGATCGTCGCTGAATCGCTTTCGGGCTACCCATTTCCCGGGGGATTCCGCAGTCTCCTCCCCGACATGCTTCGTCGCCAGCGGCAACTTTATGCCAAGCTTCAGAAGCTCCTGGATGCACTGCTCGTCGTCGGCGCCCTGGTTCTGGCCCACTGGATCCGCTCGCTGCCTGCCCTGGATCCGCGCAATGAGATCGAAGGTTTCAGCGGCTACGCGTGGCTCCTGACGGTCATCGTGCTGGTGACGCCCCCGGTCCTGGAGCTTCAGGGTTTCTATTCGCGCCCGTTGCTGCATTCGCGGCGGCAGACATTCTGGCATCTGGTCAAGGCCGCTGGGTGGATCACCCTCGCCCTCATCACCGCCCTGTTCATCCGC
>JAFLEG010000577.1 GCA_017302195.1 Verrucomicrobiota bacterium | reverse complement strand
CCCAGGGCGGTGAGTTCTCGGATGCGCGTTTCCAGGGGCGGACGCTGACGTCCGAGGCCGCCGAGCACCTGCTCCTCCGTGGCCAGCGCGATGCGGGCCTCGCTGACGGCGGCATTGGCGACATCCCGGCGCTGCCGGAGTGATTCCAGATCCTGGTTCATCTGGGCGACCCGGGCGGTGGCGGCCTGTTCGGCGGATTCCAGATCGGTGATCTGCCCCGCCAGCCGCTGACGCTTCTCCAACCCCTCGGCCTCATGGGCGGTGAGGGTCTGCAGTTCGTAGGCCGTCGTCTCCAGCTTCTGGGCCAGCGTGCGCCGGGAATTCTCAAGGGCCCGGAACTCCCCCTCGCGCGCCGCGATCGCCACCTCGGCGGCCCGCAGTTCGGTGCGGGCCTCCTCCAGGCTGGCCTGCAGGGCGGTCTGCTCGGATTGCAGGGTTCCCTTGTGCTTCGAGGCGTCGCCCACCTGGGTGGAGCAGCGCTCCAGTTCGGACTCCAGTTCGGCGATCTGGTTCTTGCGTCCCAGGATGCTGGCGGGGGCCTTGCCGGACGCCGCGGCCGAACCGCCGGTAAAGATTCCGTGCCGGCTGAGCAGGTCGCCATCAGAGGTCACCCAGTCGAAGCGCGGACCGTGTTCGCGGAAACCGGCGGTGGCCGTGGCCAGATCCGGAACCAGCACCGTGCGGGCCAGCAGCGAGGCCAGCAGGGGCCGCGCCGCGTCCTGGCATTCAATCAGGGGCAGCAGCCACTGACCGCCGGCAGGCGCCGCGGACCCGGCATCCGGAGTCTCTCCGGAAGCGCCCCCGGGGAAACTCAGGGCGGCGATGCTGGCGCGTCCGCGGCGTTGGGCGTGGAGCTCCGCCAGGATGGTCACGGCGCTCTCCGGCTGCTCGGTGAGCACAATCTGCAGGTGGTGTCCGAGGGCGGATTCCACCGCGGTGACCTGCGGCGCGGGCACGCGGATCTTGTCGGCCAGCGATCCCAGGACCTGCTGCGCCTGCTTGAGCACGGCCAGCGCCCCCTCGCTGAACCCCTCGTGCTGGGTGTCGAGCTGCTGCAGCACCTGCAGCCGGCTGCGCACCTCGGCCTGCCGGCGCAGGGCGGCATCCAGCACCGTCTGGGCCTGCTGGATCTCCGGATGCAGCGCGCGCAGCCGCTGCTGGCGCTCCTCGACCGTGCCCCGGGTGGTCTGCGCCTGGAGGCGTCCGGTCTCGACCTGGCTGCGGAATTCTCCCAGGTGGGTCTCCAGCCGCGTGGACTCCTCGGTCAGTGATCCCTGTTCGGCCCGCAGTTTCTCCAACCGCACCACGTTGCCCTGCTTCTGCAGGTCCATCTGGTTGATTTCATTGCGCGCCCGGCTGAGCTGCTGGGCGGCGGCGAAGGCCTGCGACTGCGCCTGACGGAGCTGCTCCTGGTGCTGGGACAGCTCGCGTTCCACGGCGGAGAGTGCGTTCTGGCGCTCCTGAAGCGCGGCGCGCAGTTCCTGGACCCTGGCCTGCGATTCGGCCAGCCGCTGCTGAACCGCGCCGAGTTCCTGTTCGGCGATCTGCCGCCGCTCCTCGGCCTGGGCGACGTCGTGCAGCGCCCGCTCGTTCTGCTGCTCGAGTTCCCGGATGCGCTCCTCGTGGAAGGTGATGCGGTTCTCATGGCGTTCCGCCTGCCCCTTGAGCTCCAGCCCCCGCTGCTGCTCGGATGCAATCTGGCGGTCCAATTCGCCGAGGGCGGTGCGCAGTTGCAGCACCTCGTCCTCCAGGCGGAGCACCTGCTCCTGGGCGGACTCCATGTCCGCGGTCAGTTGCGTCACCGCGGTGGTGCGCTCGGTGATCTCCGCGCTCCAGACATCAAACTGGTGGCGGGCGAGCTGGGTCTCCAGATGCTGGAGCTCCTGCGCCACGGCCTTGTACCGGCGCGCCTTGCCGGCCTGCCGCTGCAGGGAGCCGATCTGCCGCTTGACCTCCTTGATGAGATCCTCAACCCGCAGGAGATTCTGATCGGTGTGCTCCAGCTTGCGCAGGGCCTCCCGCTTCTGCTGCTTGAACAGCGTGATGCCGGCCGCCTCCTCGAACACCAGGCGCCGGTCATCGGGCTTGCTGGAGAGAATCTGGGTGATGTTGCCCTGGGCCATCACCGAGTAGCTCGTCTTGCCCACGCCCGTGCCGGCAAAGAACTGCTGAATGTCGCGCAGCCGGCATCCGACCTTGTTGATGAAGTACTGCGAGCCGCCGTCGCGGAAGACCCGACGGGTAACCGTCACCTCATTGAACTCCACCGGCACGCCGGCCGCGGTCAGATGGGCGGTATCCACGTCCCCAATGGTCAGGCTGACCTCCGCCATGCCCGTCGGTTTGCGCTGCTCCGTCCCGTTAAAGATAACGTCCGCCATCTCGCCACCTCGCAGGGCTTTGGCGGATTGTTCACCCAGCACCCACCGGATGGCGTCCGAGACGTTGGACTTGCCGCAGCCGTTGGGCCCGACGATCGCGGTGGTCCCTCGCTGGAAATTCAGCGTGGTCTTGTCGGCGAACGACTTGAAGCCGAGGACGGTCAGGCTCTTGAGGTACATGACGTCTCAAAGTCAAGGACCGGCAGCCGGCAGGGGCAAGGCCAAAACCACCATATACGGGGGTGAGTTGTTCACAGGGGCACAATTGGTGGGGCGGGCATCCGATGCGTGCCCCCTCTCTTGCATTGCAGTGCCTACCGGGTCCCCCAGCGCAGGTAGGCGACCCCGGAAACCACGAGGGCGGCGGCCAGGGCGGCCAGAACGTCGTCGGCCACCACCCCCAGTCCCGCCCGGAGCCGTTGCACCCGCCGAATCGGTCCCGGCTTCCAGATGTCGAAAAGTCGGAAGGCGACAAAGCCGGTCAACAGTTCCGGCGCATGGGCGAAGACGATGACCGTGGGCGCGACCGGCTGGGAAAAGGCGATGCCCCCGGGCGTCCACAGCACTCCGAGCCAGATCAGGGGCAGGGCGGCGATTTCATCCAACACCACGCTGGCCGGATCATGGGCGCCCAGGACACGCTCCGCCCGTGTGCAGACCGGCACCGCGAAGGCAATCCCTGCAACGGTTCCCGCCAGCCAGACCCAGGGATGGGCGGCGCACAGCAGGAGTACCAGCCAAAGGACACCGACGACGCTGCCCCAGGTGCCGGGCGCCGGCCGCAGGCATCCGGATCCAAACCCCTGCGCCACCCACACCACGATGCGATCCGCAGGTTTCATGGTGAGACCCGGCCGTGTCCTGAACGGACGGCGATGCCGCCGCTCACAGGTCCTCCAGATACAGGCGCCTGTTTTTCCAGAGATAGACTGCTCCGCTGAAGACGGTCAGCGCCACCGCCACCCACTGGGACACTTCGGCCAGCCACCACAACGCGGAATGCCCACCCAGGCCCGGGCCGGCCAGCCAGGGCCCCCAACGCGGCACGGCCTGCAGGAGCAGCACGGCGAGAATGGCCACGATCTGGGAGATGGTCTTGTGCTTGCCGAAGCGTTCGGCGGCCAGCACTATGAAGAAGATCGTGCTCATCACCGGCTGCTCGAGCGGCATCGGCGCCGCGCTGGCGCTCGAATTCCACCGCCGCGGGCACACCGTCCTTGCCACCGCGCGCCGGCCTGAGGCGCTCGCGCCGCTC
>JAFLEG010000576.1 GCA_017302195.1 Verrucomicrobiota bacterium | reverse complement strand
CACGGCCGCGCCCAGCAGCAGCGCCGCCAGACCCAGCACCGCGCGCCGGTGGCCGAGCGCCCAGCGGAGCGCCGGATCATAGAAGCGCAGCAGGAAGCGCATCACCCAGTTCTCGTCCTCGGCGTGGAAGGGTCCGCGGATCAGGAACGAGCACAGCACCGGCACCAGGGTGACGGCGAGCAGGGTGGCGCCGATGCAGGCGAACGTCTTGGTGAAGGCGAGCGGACGGAACAGCCGGCCCTCCTGTCCGCCCAGCACGAACACCGGCACGAAGGCCAGGATGATGATCGCCATGGCAAAGAAGATCGGGCGCCCCACCTGCTGCGCGGCGGCCAGGGTGCAGTCCCAGGTTTCCGCCGCCGTCAGGCGCACCGGGCCCCGCGCGCCGCCCTTCGCCGCCTCGCGGATCTCACAGTGCCGGATGACGTTTTCGGTCATCACGATGCCGGCGTCCACCAGCACGCCGATGGCGATGGCGATGCCCGAGAGCGACATGATGTTCGACGAGATCCCAAACTCCTGCATGAGGATGAACGAGATCAGGATCGAGAGCGGCAGCGGCAGGGTGACGATCAGGATGCTGCGGAAATGGAACAGGAAGAGGATGTGCGCCAGGGTCACCAGCAGCATCTCCTCCCACAGCGCATCCTTGAGCGTGGCGAGGGTGCGCGTGATCAGGTCGCTGCGGTCGTAGAAGGGCTCGACGGTGATGCCGGGGGGCAGGGCGGGGCGGATCTGCTCCAGGCGCGCCTTCACCGCCTCGATGACGGCCATCGCATTTTCGCCGGTGCGCATGACCACGATGCCGCCCACGGCCTCCCGTCCGTCCACATCCAGCGCCCCGCGGCGAAAGTCCCCGCCGAGCTGGATGCTGGCGACCTGCGGCAGCAGGACGGGCGTGCCGTCGGGACCGGCCTTCAGCACGATCTGCTCCAGGTCCCCGAGGCCGCGCACCAGTCCGACGCCGCGGATCACGAACTCCATGCCGTTTTCATCCACGGTCTTGCCGCCGACGTTGAGATTGTTGGCGGACACCGCCTCCAGCACCTCCTGAAGCGAGACGCCGAGCGCACGCATCTTCAGGGAGCTGACCTCAATCTGATACTGCCGCACGAAGCCGCCGATGCTGGCCACCTCGGCCACGCCGGGCACGGCATTGAGCTGATAGCGCACGAACCAATCCTGCACCGCGCGGAGGCGTCCGAGGTCGTAGCCGCCCTCCGGCGCGAGCCGCGGATCCACCCGCAGGTAGTACTGGTAGATCCAGCCCAGCCCGGTGGCATCGGGTCCCAACTGCGGCGTCACGCCCGCCGGGAGGAGCGTGGTGAGATAGTTGAGGCGCTCCAGCACCCGGGACCGGGCGAAGTAGTTGTCCACGTCGTCCCGGAAGATCACGGTGATCAGCGAGAAGCCAAACATGGAGGTGGCGCGGACGGTCTTCACGCCCGCGAGTCCCTGGAGGTTCACCGACAGCGGATAGGTCACCTGGTCCTCGACCTCCTGCGGACTTCGTCCCGCCCAGTCGGCAAACACGATCACCTGGTTCTCGCTGAGGTCCGGGATGGCGTCCACCGGCGTGGAGTACACCGCCTTGATCCCCCAGGCCGTGAGCATCAGGGCGGCGCACAGTACGAGGAATCGGTTCCGGAGGGACCAGTGGATGAGGGCCTGGATCACGGGGTCACCTCCGAGCCGCAGTCGGGCATTTCCGATCCGAAGTAGGGATTGCGCAGCGGACCCGAGAGCTGCAGCCACTCCGCGCGCGGCGGCGCCCCGGGGAAGGAGCGCTGGGTCATCGGGCAGCGATAGATCTTGAGGGACTGGAGGGCGGGCTCCGAGCTCCGGACCTGCTGGGCCAGCGGCACCAGCGCGGCCATCAGGGCCTGGAATTGCCGTCGGGCGGAGGCGAGATCCGCGGCGACATCCAGATGCCCGGCGCGCCCAAGCGGTTCTGCAAGGGACTGCCAGCCGGGCGTGGAGGCGAGGGCGCTTCCTAGGGCTTCGGCGTCCCGGTGCATGGCGGGTGCCGCCGTGTTGAAGGCCGCCAGATCATCGGAGGCCAGGGCGCGTGCCAGGGAGTCCGCCGCGGTCACCGCGGCCATCGCGGCGCCCTGCTGGGCGGCAGTGAGGGGTTCGTGCTGGGCTGCGGACGACGCCGCCGGGGTGAACGGTGTACCCAGGGCGACCGCATTGAGCTGTGCCTGCGCATCCAGCAGCAGCGCGCCCTGCGTCACCACCCGATCACCGGGCGCCAGGCCCTCCAGCACCTCGACCTCGGTGTCCCCCCGGCGTCCCAGGCGCACCGCGCGCTGCGCGTAGTGTCCCGAGGCCAGTTCCACGAACACCACCGGACGGCTCCCCGGATCGAGCACCGCGCTGCGCGGGATGGCCAGCACCTCGGGCGATTCCGTGCGGACCGTGGCGGTGCCATACAGCAATCGTTGGAGCAGCCGCCGTCGGGGTTCGGCCCCCGCGACCAGGGGATTCTCAAGCGGCACCCGGGCGCGGGTGCTGCGCGTCGCCTCATCGAGGCTGGGCTGAATGAAAGCGATGGCGTTGGTGAATACGCGTCCGGGGACGGAGGGAAAGGTGACCTCCACGGTCTGGCCGGGTTGGATCCACGGCAGGTCCTGTTCATAGACGATCAGCTCGAACCACAGCGTGGAGTAGTCCGCGAGCTCGAAGAGTTCCTGCCCCTGCGTCACCGTCTGGCCGGCGACCACCCGCCGCCGGACCACCGTGCCGGACATCGGCGCCGGCAGTTCGACATGGAGGTTGGTGGCGGTGAAATGCTGCGGGAGCCGCGCGATCTGCGGATCGGAGAGGCCGAACTGCACGAGCCGCATCGCCGCGGAACGCGCGAGGGGTGCGTCCGGCCCCAGGTCCCGCACGAGGCTCAGATACTCCCGGATGGCGCCCAGCAGCACCGGGCTGTACACGAGCGCGAGGGGTTCGCCGGCCGCCACTTCGGCGCCGTCGGCATTGACGAACAGGGTGTCCAGGCGCCCCTCCACATAGGCCGAGAGCACGCGCTGGCGGGTGGTGTCCTCCTGCAGGGTGCCCGCGCCCCGGAGAGTCCGCACCAGCGGATGCCGCACCGCGGGTGCGGTCTGCACATCCACCACGCGGAGGCTGTTGGTCCCCAGGGTGACGAGGTCCGCGGACACCGGCACGCCGGATTCCCCCTCATAGACCGGGGCCAGCTCCATGCCGCAGATGGTGCAGCGTCCGGGCTTGTCGGAGCGGATCCAGGGATGCATTGGCGACTGGTAGAACCGCACCCGGCGCGCACCGGAAGTGGCTTCCGAGGCACCGGAGGCGGACGTGGCGTTGTGCGAGCGGCGGCCGGCAAGCCAGCCGGCGGCCAGGGCGGCGAGCAGGGCGGCAATGATCAGGAGCTTCTTCATGGAAATGGACGGGTCAGGGGTGATTGGACGGCTCTGGGACGGAGGGGAGGGGTTCGGGCGGGGTTTCGGACAGGGACGGGTCCCAGAGGGCTTCGAGTTCCTCGAGACCGCAGCACAGCAGCAGTTCGCTGAGCGAGATCCACTGCTCGGCAACAGCCCGGGATTCCTCCAGGGCGGCTTCGATGCGGGAGCGGCGGGTTTCCAGCACGTCGGTCAGGCTGCCGCGTCC
>JAFLEG010000575.1 GCA_017302195.1 Verrucomicrobiota bacterium | reverse complement strand
GCTGCCCGGCCGGAACGGCGCCCATGTGCAGTATGGCAACGAGATCCGGTTCTATGCGGATGCCAACCACGACGGCAGGGCCGAGGGGTTCACCCGGGTCCTGGACGGATTCGGGATCGAGGACTCCCACCTCTTTCCCCATCAATTCACCCGGGCGCCCGGAGGCTGGCTGTGGCTCGCTCAGGGGGCGTTCAACTTCTCGGAAGTACGGACCAGCGGTGGCGGCGCCACCACCACCACTTTCAACAGGACCAAGATGGCGCGATGGCGTCCGGATGGCAGCCAGTTTGAAATCATCGGGTGGGGGCCCTGCAACATCTGGGGCCTGGTGCTCGACCGTCACGGCGAGGCCTTCATCCAGGAAGCCAATGACCAGGGATGGCCACTGATGCCGTTCCTGGAAGGCGCCTCGTATCCCCTGTGCGGCGAAGACGTCCCGCGCTCCTACGCGCCTCCCTTTCCCAAGGTGGGTGGCAAGCCGATGGGTGGCACGGGGCTGAGCGGTCTGGCGCTGAGCGAGGGATCGGATTCCTTCCCCGGCGAGTGGCGGGACGTGTTCTTCATCAACAACCCGATCACCCGCAAGGTGCAGGCCATCCGGGTGCATCGCGACGCCACGAGTGCCGCGCCGGAAGCTGGAACTGGCGGGCAACCGGCCTCCTACGGCAATGGATGGCACCTGGAGCACCTGCCCGACTTCCTGCTCAGCAGCGACCCGTGGTTCCGTCCGGTGGCCATGGCCTTCGGCCCCGACGGATGCCTCTATCTGGTGGACTGGTACAACCAGATCATTTCCCACAATGAGGTGCCGCGGAGGCATCCGGAGCGCGACAGGACCCGCGGACGCCTCTGGCGCATCCGGCACGCATCCCAGCCGCATCGGATCCAGGTTCCGAATGTCGCCGAGGCGGACGATGCCCGGTTGTTGGAGCATCTGCAGGCAGCCAATACCTGGGAGGCGACCGCGGCGTGGCAGGAAATCGTGGATCGTCCGGCATCCGGCCTGGTCCCCGCGCTGGCCGGATTGGTTCTGGACCGCTCCCGCCCGGCCGACCTGCGCATCCGTGCGCTGTGGTGCCTGGAAGGCCTGAACCGCGTGGAACCCTCCCTGCTGGAATCTCTGCGGAGCGCGCCGGAACGATCGGTCCGGCGGGAAGCGCTGCGTGTCGCATCCCAACTGCCGGTCACCGCCTGGAGTCCGGACGCAGTCCTGTCGCTGGGCCGGATCGGGCTGGAGGACCCGGACCGCCTGGTGCGGCAGGAATCCATCCGGTGGCTTGGTCGCCGGCTCCGTGAGGCGGAAATCCCGGCGCCCGAAGCGGGGCAGATTGCCGGCCTGCTGATCCAGGCCGCGGTGACGCTGCCCGCGTCCGGGGATCCCCGATTTGGCCCCTATTTCGATGCCTTCGAAACGTATCTGATCCGCCGGGCCCTGGAAGAGGCTCCGCGGGCGCTGGACGCCTGGAATGCCACCCGGCCGGAACGCGACGACCGGCTTGGGGCCTTTGCCGCCGTCGCCCAGGGAGGCGTGCAGGGGGCTCGCCGGCTCGCCGCCCACCGCCATGCGGCGGCGGGACCACTCCCACGCGAGGAGCTGCTGCTGCTGGCGTCCCACGCCGCGGATCCCGCGGTGCGTCCGGCTCTCGACCAGGTGCTCTCCGATCGTGGCGCGCTCCAGTCACTCTACGACCAGCGGGCCTCCCTGACTGACACGGAAGCCCTGGCCGGCGCCCTGGTCCCCGCGCTCCGGGCCCTCGTCGGACGCCAACCGGACGCCGCGTCGGAGCAACTGCTGGTGCGCCTCGCCGCCGGATTTCGGCTGCGCGGCCTGGAGCCGGAACTCATCGCGATCGCCCTGCGCCCGGGGGCCTCCGCCGAGGCGCAGGCGACTGCACTGCGCGCCCTGCGGGAGTCGGGATCCACCCGCCTGGACGTCCTGCGGACATTTGCACTGAGTTCCGACGAGACCGTGCGCCGTGAGGCGATCACGGCCATGGCGGGAGTGCGTGGAGACGAGGCGGTCCCCGCGCTGTTGGAGGTCTGGTCCACGCTGCCCCCTGCGCTGCGCCGCGTGGCCGCGGACCGGATTGCGCAGTCACCAAAGGCTGCCCAACAACTGGTGGACGCCATTACGGCCGGCACCCTCGATCCACGGGAACTGGACAGCCACTCCCTCGACCGGCTCTCCGGCGTCCTGCCCGAGGATGCGACCCTCCGCAAACTCCAGGCGGATCTGGGTGCCGCGATGCAGCCCGTGCTCCGCCTGCACGGAACTGACCAGGACTTTGTCGCCACCGGATGGTCTCTCGAGGGGCCGTTCACCGTGGAAACGTGGATCCAGCTTCAGCCGGGCATCGGCAATCAGGACTCCATCCTCGGCGGACCCGACCAATTGGACGCCAATTTCTATGACGGGCGTTTCCGCGTATGGCTCGGCGGCGGGGTCCACGACATCGTCACCGCCACCCGGCCGTTGCCAGCGGAGTCGTGGACCCACGTGGCCATGACCCGCGATGCCCAGGGGACCTTCCGCATCTACCTCAACGGTGCACTGGACGCCACCAGCACCGGACAGGACTCCCGGACCTTTGAGAACCTCGACATCGGCCGCTCCAACGTGCCGGGTGGCACCGCGGCGGACCTGGCGTACTACCGGCTGTGGGCCGTCTGCCGGACGCCGGAAGAGATCCGGGACCACGCCCAGGTCGAGGTGCCTGCGAATGCTCCCGGCCTTGTGTATCGCGGTCAGGGCAATCACTGGGGAGCGCTCGGTCCCGCGGCGACCATCGAACAGACCGCAGACCGCCCACCGGTAATGACCTCCGACGACGCGGAGGCTCTCCAACGCCGGTTCCGTCGGTTTCGGACCCTGGCTGCGGAAACCGGGGATCCCGTCCGGGGCGCCTCCCTGTTCGCCACGACCTGTGGCGTCTGCCACGCGGTCCGCTCCCAGGGGGGCCGCATCGGGCCCGCCCTGGACGGCGCCGGCGCGCAAGGATTGGAGCCGCTGCTGCGGAACATCCTGACCCCCAACGCCGCCATGGAAGCCGGCTACCGGCGATACCGGGTGGAAACCCTGGACGGCGACCTGATCGAGGGATTGCTTGCCGGACAGGACTCCGATTCGGTCACCCTGCGTCAGCCCAACTCCGAGGACCAGCGGTTCCCCCGCAGCGCGCTCAAGCGGAATGGATTTGTCCCGGGAAGCGTCATGCCGGAGGGATTGCTGGAGGGGTTGAGCGAGGATCAGGCGCGCGACCTCCTGGCGTACCTGCAGACGCTTCGGTGAACTTCAGAACCGCCCATGGGATCTGCCATGAAGCCCCGGCCTGCACACAACTGGGAGTTGACCCCGGATGCAAGCAAGGCAAGGTCCACTCGCACCCCAATGTTGTTCGGTCCCTCACGCGTGCCCTGGCGGCGTCCCCTCACGACCGCCTGGTTTTTCGCCGTGCTCCTCATCGCCCTCGGCGCCTGTCCGGCCGGGGCGGCTGCGGAGTTTTGGCGCTGGCATTGGAGCAATCCCCTGCCCCACGGCAACAACATCGCCGACTTCGCATTCCACACCAACCACCATCTCATCCAGGTCACCGACCACGGACAGATCTACGCGAGCACGCTGGACGGCGGCTGGGAACCGCGCGACTCC
>JAFLEG010000574.1 GCA_017302195.1 Verrucomicrobiota bacterium | reverse complement strand
CCTCAGGTCGGCCACCACTTCACCGTTGGTGGCGGACGGAAGCGGAAAGATCTGCTCCAGCATCCCTTCCGCCTGGATCATCACCCGTGCCCCCGCCCAGCTCTTCGGATGACCGGGAAGGATCCATCCCGGTTCGAGATCCTCGGGCGCCACCCGGAAGGCGAACCGGCCGTTGAATCCCTCGCCCAGCAGTTTGGCGTTGCCGATGTATTCGTTTCTCATCGGGTTGCCGGCCCGGATGATCCGAAATCGCGGCACCGGATCGCCGGTGGCGTCAGAGTGTACCGTGCCGTGGACCAGGATGTCCTGGGTGAAGTCCAGCACCACCTCCACGACGGCATCGCCCGGTGTGAACTCGATGATCCGGCTCTGATGGCGCCATGCGGAGAAGATCAGTTGCACGGGGCGATCCGGCGCTGTCCGCCACTCCCAATGACCGTCCTCCGGCACGGGAATCGTCCAGTTCGCGTCTTCCAGGCCCGGCTGCCCCGACATCAGCGTCACCGCGGCATGGCCCAGCCACTCTCCGGTGCGGCTCACGAGACGGCCGCGCATCAGGGAACTTCCCAGGCCGGGTGCCGGCTGCAGTACCAGGTCTTCCTGCAGGGCGGTTGATCCTACGTCCAGATGGCCGTGCAACGGTTGATGGCCGGCGGCTTTCACCTCACGCCGATAGTTGCCGGCGGCCACCCTGGCGAACTCGTAGCTCCCCGCCGCATCAGTGGTCGTCGAATGGGACCTCAGATCATCCGCGACATTCTCCAGGCGGATTTCGGCGCGCGGTACGGCCAGGCCTGATGCATCGCGGACGAACCCTCGGACTGCGACGCCGCGCTGGAGAACAAACACCAGATTGGTTCCGGCCGCCACCCGGCCGGCGCCGAACAGGGTCGGCGCATAGTCCCGGTGCTCGATCCGGCCACGAATCAGCGGGACCGCGGGATCCAGGAAATCGGCAGCCCAATGGCCCTGGGCATCGGTCACCGGATTGGGGACGGGGTCGTTATAGGTCACCTGTTCATGGGTGTCCCACTGGGTGCCTCCTCCGCCGAACTGGAGCCGCGCTCCGGCGATGGGCCGGCCTTCCGAATCCACCACCCGGCCCGCCACCGTCATCCCCCGCCGGAGCCGCAGGGTGTATTCCCGCGGCAGCGACGGTTCCTCGCCCCGCTGCCACAGCTTGAGCAGCGGGGTGTGTGCGGGAAGAAAGGCGATCACATTCATGCCTTCAAACCGGCGGTCCGGACGGGTGATGATCACTTCTCCCGCCGCATCGGTCACCGCCTCGGATTGCAGGGGAGGCCGGCCCTGGAAGGTGGATCGGACGGTCACCCCCGCGAGGGGTTCGTCGCTGTCCGTCGCCAGGTACCGCAAGGTCATGCGTCGGGCCGCTTCCAGGTCGGGTGGGGCGACGCTGGCGGTGGGCAACACGTCCGCGCCGGCCAGGCTCTCCTGGGCTGCCACCGGCTCATTGGCAACGGGGTCCGGAGCACGACCCGCCCAAAACACGATCCCGGTCACCAGCAGCAATCCCACCACCACGGCGACGACGGCGGCGGCGGCGGCGGCGATCCCGCCGAGACGGATCAGCGTCGGCTCCCGCAGGACGTCATCCACCAGGGCCGCGACGATCGGGCTGCCGGCGGTTCCAGCGGATGAGCAGGACTTCAGTGCGGAGGCCAGGACGGTCGCGGGTGCGGGTGCGGATCCATGGGCGGTCAATGCGGCGCCCATGGCGCCGGAGGTCACCGTGATTCCGAGATCCCGGAGCCGAAGCCGCATCAGTTCCAGCGCGCGGCTCACCCGTTTCTTGGCGGCCTCCTCCGTGATCCCCAACCGCTGGCCCACCTCGCGAAAGGTGCATCGCTGGAGATAGCGCAGCACCACGGCTTCGCGGTCGGCGGCGCGGAGGTCATTGAGGGCGCGGTCCACCTGCGGACCGAGGGTGGACCAGGCCTCGGCCGTGGGATCGGGATCCGTGATCATGGGCAGGGACTCCTGTTCGCGAAGCATCCGCCGGGTTTCGTTGCGCTGGACCTGGCGGGCGACCAGGCAGGCCGTTCGATGCAGCCAGGCAGGCAGGATGACCCCCGAGTTGAGCCGCGCCGCCTTGCGCGCCAGCACGACGAAGACGGCCTGGGTCACATCCTCGGCCAGATGGGGTTCGTGGACCTGCCGGAGCGCGGCGGCGTGGACCAGGTCCACATATTGGCGCACCAGGGTGGCGAAGGCGACTTCCGAGCCCTGTTCGACGTACTCCCGGATCAATGTCCAATCGTTCATGGCGAGACTCTTCACCCTTCATTCCCGCAGAAGCCGAAACGGGACAGGGAAGCGCCGGAAGAACAGCCGGTCTGGACTTTCGGCGCTACGGGACCGGGGTGGTCGGCCTGTTGGAGTCCTTTGGCGTCTGGGTCAGCACCTCGAGCTTCAGGCCCAGTTGAAGGACCACCAGGGCGAGGAGCATGCTCAGCAGCGCCAGGCGCCAGAGGCCGGCGCCGCAGGCGAGTCCGAGGGCGGCCGAGACCCAGATGCTGGCCGCCGTGGTCAGGCCCTCCACGCGGTGGAGCGTGCTGTCGCGGAGGATGACGCCGCCGCCGAGGAATCCGATGCCGGTCAACACGCCCTGGATGACCCGGCTCAGGGCGCCGGTATCGAAACTGTCGCTCAGGGTCGCCAGTTCAAACATGGCCACGGTGACCGTCGCCGAGCCCAACGTCACGAGCGCCTGGGTGCGCAGTCCGGCCGCCTTGCCGCTGCGGCTCCGGTTGATCCCGATCGCGGCGCCCATCAGCGTGGCCGCGCCCAGCCGCAGCGACATCTCCGAGAGCGACATGAGGTGGCGGACATCCGGGATTTCAGCCATGCCGCACCCTCACGGGCCTCCCGGTCGCTGGCAAGGACAGCGGTGACCCCCGGCGTCGCCCGATTCCAGTGCATTCGCCCTTGCCCCCAATGCGGGGAAAGGCTCCGCACGCTCCGTGATTACAATGGTAAGTTAATCTCAAGGTGTCCGCACGCTGGTACGCGCAGGCCATGCGGAGGTCCGACCCGGCCTCCTCGGAATGCGCACCTCGAAGGCCATGGACTTCTTGAGCTTGCCCAACTTTGAAACAGGGCCTAATCCACGTCTTGTCAACCACCGCCCTCCATGACCCACGTCCAAAATCGCCGACATCGTACCCGGTCGATGGCCGCCGCCATGCCGTGGCGGTGCGGCCTCGTGTTGCTCACGCTGGTCCTGCATTCCCAGGAGCCGCCGGTCATCCCAGGCATCCAATGGGATGCGGCCGGACGCGCCACGATTCGCGTACCGTCGGCTCCCGACACCTACAGCGTGCTTTTTCGCGGGGATGAAATTCCGTTCATCGAGACGCCTGCCGCCCTGGAGCGCGAGACGCCGATCCCCGAAGGCCACTGGGTGGAACTTACCGACCCAGAATCCCCGCTCCAAGACGATGCCCGGTTTTACCGGGTCGCCTGGTTTCCCATCGCCACGCCGGGAGATGTGGATGATGACGGGCTGGATGATCTGTTTGAGGTGCGTTGGAGCCCCGACCTGGACCCGCTGAACTCCGGGGACGCCCTCCTGGATCCCGACCAGGATTACCGATCAACGGTGGAGGAGTTCCGCGATGGCACGGATCCATTTGCCTTCAACGAGCCGACG
>JAFLEG010000573.1 GCA_017302195.1 Verrucomicrobiota bacterium | reverse complement strand
CCGGGGCGACCGAACCGGCGACCGGCACCCCTGCCCCGCCCCGCCCCGAGTACCGCGGTCCCAAGGTGTTCATCATCCGCTGGGGCGGCGGCTCGCGGCGCCGGGAGTCCATTGATCCCAGGCACACCTGCGCCCCCTTCCTGACCCATGAGCTGATCCGCCGCGGGGTGCTCTACCCGCGCATGGAGATTGACCGGTTTCACGATTACCAGACCAGCCATGGCGAGGGGACCCTCTACATCCTCACCGGACGCTACGAGCGGTTCCGCGACATTGCCGAGACGCGTCCGGACGCCGAGCGCCGGTTCCTTGGGGCGCGCTTCGAAGCCTCCGCACCCACCCTGTTCGAGTATTTCCGGAGCGCGTTCTCGGTGCCCTCGCACCAGGCGCTCCTGGTCAATGGCGAGGACCGTGGCGACGAGGAGTTCTATAATTTCAGCAACCACCACCAATTCGGGGTCCACTACCGGTCGCAGACCCTGAGCCTGCGCCGGTACAAGACCTGGCTGCTCCAGAGCCAGGTGGCGGCGGGACAGTTCTCGGGCGACGAACTCCGGAAGCGGCAGAAGGACCTTTCGGAACTGCAGTCCCTCGACTACCGGGTGGTCCGCGAGACGGGACAGGGCGAGGCCCTGGAACGGTTCTGGTCCGGATGGCGGGAGTTCTACGGCGAGAGCGGACTGGTCAATCCGCGCGGGGACCGGCTGCTGACCGAACTGACCCTGCGGGCGGTGCGCGAACTGCGGCCCAGCCTGGTGATGGTGAACTACCAGGATGTGGATTATGTCCACTGGGGCTACCTCGACCACTACACCCGCGGCATGGCGATCATGGATGACGAACTCCGCAAGCTGGTGCAGATCGTCGAGGCGGATCCGGAGTACCGGGACAACACCCTGTGGGTGGTCGTGCCGGACTGCGGACGCGATGACAACCCGTTCATCTCCGTGCCCTGCCAGCACCACTTCGGGAGCCGGTCCTCGCACGAGATTTTCGCCCTGCTCTTCGGACGCGGCGTGCCGCGGGGCCAGGTGGTGGACCGGGTGGTGGGGCAGGCTCAGATCGCCAGCACCGTGGGACGCCTGATGGGCATGGAAACCCCCTTTGCGGAATCTGCCGTGCTCCAGGAGGCCATCGCATGAACACGGAAGACTCCGGCATCCTCGGTCCGGAGTCCGGGGCGCCATCCGCTACCCTGGACCCGGACGGTAGATCCCTCGCGCCGATGCTCCCCCATCGCCGCCGGTTCACCCCCTGGCGTCTGCTGGTGGGTGGGGCTCGATGGTTCCTCGGAGCGCTGTGCAGCACCTGGGCGCTGCTCAGCGTCCTGGGGATCGGCTGGTCCGGACGGGCGGCCCGCCGGGAAACGCTGCGCACCTGGTGGCGGGTAAGTCCGGTGCGCGCCCGCGGCATCACATTCGAGAGCTTCGCCGCGGCCGATCCCGCCACCGCGGACTGCGCCGGATGGCCCTCCTGGTTCGCCGGGACGCCGGACGCGATCCCGGCGGCCTCCGGACGCTGGCGCCGCGGCGTGCATCGGGCATTCGGCGGGCTGGCGCAGAACGCGCGACTGGGTGTCGGCCTGCTCCTCAATACCTGGGTGCTCACCCTGCCCCCCTGCCTGCTGTGGGCGGTGGCCTGGTTTGCCGGATGGCAGAATTCGTTCAACAAGGGGTACGAACATGCCTGGTTTGGACCGACCGTGTTCGTGCTGGGCATGCTTTGGTTTTCGGCGGCCATGGCCCATGTGCCGCTGGCCCAGGCGCGTCAGGCCAGCACCGGAGATTGGCGGCGCTTCTACGATTTCCGCCTGCTGTGGCGGCTGATCCGGCGGCAGTGGCTGGCCAGCGTGGTCCTGGCCCTCGTCTGGGCCGGGGCCTGCGGACTGGTGCTGCTGATCAAGCTGGCGCCGCAACTGGCCCAGTACGTGCCGGGACTGCTGGAGCTGCCGGCCTCCGAACAGTGGCGGGTGTCCCGCAACGTTTACTTCGCGGGGGCGCTGGTGCTGTTCCCCGCGTTCCTCCTGACGCGGCTGCTGGCGGCCCGGCTCTATGCCCAGGCGCTGCGGCGGGCGTATCAATGCGGGGCAATCCTGGAGGACGATCTGGGCGAATGGGAGTGGCAGGCGCTGCGGCGTCTGGAACTGCTCACGCCGTCCGCAGCGCCCGAGCGCCGCTGGTGGCTGCGCCTCGCCGCCTGGCTGGCAACCCGCACCGGACAGCTCACCGCCGCCGCGGCGGTGTTCCTGGTGTGGTTCGCGCTCTCGTTCCTGGTGGTGGTCTCCGAGTTCATTGCGCGCACCGATCACTCCCGGGGCTGGTGGAATCAGCCCATGATCCAGCTCACCTGGTTCGACTACACCCCCGACGCCCTGCACGAACGGCGACATCCGGAGCCGGAGGCGGCACGCAGCCGCTGAGGGGGGCGGTGGGATGGCGGTGTTTCCACCCGGAGAGGCCTCACACAACGGGCACGAAGGGCGCCAAGGAAACCGATCCAGGACCCAGGGGATCCCAAAGGGTCTCCGTGCTCTCCATGGTGACTCCGCACTGGAGCGGTGATCCCTTCAAATCGAAACGTACTCTCCGCACCCGAAGGCCAGTCACTTGGTGTCCTGGGTGCCCTGGGTGTGAGCCGCTCTCGCACCGTGGACACCCCGAGCCGGCATCGCCACCGACAACCCAGGAATGAACTGCGGCGGAGGGCGCGCTGCGCTTGTCAGGGAGACTGACGGCACGCAGGATTCTTGCGAATGCTCTCCCATCCCCGCCAGGGCCATGCCGGGGGCGGGCTGCACCCGGGTGCGGCCCGGGACTGCTTTCTGGGACTCACGGTGTTCGCGATCCTGGCGCCGGGGCTCGTCGCGCGGGCGGCGTCACCCTCGTTCCGGCATGACGTGATGCCCATCCTGAGCAAGTCGGGATGCAACACCGGAGCCTGTCATGGCAGCGCGGGAGGCAAGGGAAAGCTGAAGCTCTCGCTGCGCGGGGAATCTCCCGAGGAGGACTTCGCGACGCTGACCACCCACCGCACCGGACGCCGCCTCCACGTGGAGCAGCCGGAACGCAGCGCGCTGCTGCGCAAGCCGGCGGAGCTGGTGGAGCATGAGGGCGGCCGGAGGTTCGGTGCCGACAGCGAGGCGTTCCGCATTCTGCGCGACTGGATCGCCGCCGGCGCGGTGCCGGACCCTTCCGACGCCCCGGCGCTGAGCCGGCTGACGGTCGAACCCGCCGGAGGGCTGCTGGTGGAACCGGTCCGGACCGCACCGCTGAAGGCGACGGCACACTTTTCCGACGGCTCCAGCCGCGACGTCACCCGGTGGGCGGTGTACGAGCCGTCCAACCTGCTGGTGACGGTGTCCCCGGATGGCGTGGTGCAGGCCGGCGCGCCCGGGGACACCACGGTGGTGGTACGATTTGAGCATCTGCAGACCCCGGTCCGGCTGGCCTTCATCCCGGACCGGCCACCCCTCCGGAGTGCCGGCCCTCCGCCCCGCAACCGGGTGGACGAAGCCGTGTTTGAGCTGCTGCGGGAACGGCGCCTTCCCGCCTCTCCCGTCTGCGATGACGCCACGTTCGCCCGGCGCGCCTGGCTCGACCTCACCGGACGCCTGCCCTCGGCCGCGGAGGCCCGGGACTTCGCGGCGGACCCGTCACCCGACAAGCGCGAC
>JAFLEG010000572.1 GCA_017302195.1 Verrucomicrobiota bacterium | reverse complement strand
CAGATCCGCGACGAGACCCAGGTGGCACTCACCGCGGCGGAACGGGCCGATCTCCAGAGCCGCCATCCGATCCTGGCCCAGGTGCTCGCGGACATGGACCGCCTGGAAACCTTCGCCAGCGGCACGCCGCCCACTTCCCCAAGCTCTGTTGATCCATCGGCGCCTTCCGCCACACCCCTGACCCTGGCCGAAGCCCAGGCCCTGCTTGCCGCGGCGAAGATGGATCTGACCCAGCTCCCGCCCGGGTGGTTTGCCCGGCTGCGGCAGACGCTCTTCCAAGCCCTCCGGGAGGTGGCGTCGTGATCCTCCACGCCCTGGAACTGACCCATGTGGGCCGGTTCCGAGAAACGGTCCGTCTCGGTCCCTTAGGCCCCGGACTCAATGTCCTCGCCGCCCCCAACGAATCCGGCAAGTCCACCGCCCTGCACGCCGCCGCCCGGGCTCTCTTTGACCGCCACACCACCCGGAGCGAGGAACTGAAGGCCCTGCAGCCCGCTGGCAGCGCATTGGCGCCGTCTGTCACGGTGGAGTTCGAGACCGGGGCCGGACACTTCCGCATCGCCAAGACCTTCCTCCAGAGACCCGAGAGCCGCCTGCATCAGCGGCGCTCCGGCACCTGGGATCTGGTGGCCGAAGCCGATGCGGCGGACCAGCGCGTGCAGTCCCTGCTGCACTCGTCCCTGCCCGGACGCGGCGCCACCAAGCCCGAGCACTGGGGGTTTCTGGGGTTCCTCTGGGCCCGTCAGGGCGAACCCGCCGCCTGGCCCGGCCTTGACGATCCCGACGTCGGACAGCGCCTCCGCGCCCGCCTGGCACGCGTCGAACTGGACCCCGTCATCGAGGAACTCCGTCGCCGTCTCGCGGAGAGCGCCAGCGCCATCCTCACCTCGACCGGACAGCCCCGCACCGGCGGCCCGCTGCGCCAGGCCGAGGACGACCTCGCCGCTCTCGACAGCGCCCTCGCGGACGTCCGCCGCACCCGCAGCGAGCTCGAGGAAACCCACCGGCGGTACCAGCAGGCCGACGCCGAAGTCGCGCGCCTCGAACAGGAACACGCCGAGCGCACCGCCGCCGCCGTCACGCTCCGCGAGCAAAGCCTGTCTGCCGAGCGCCTCCGCGGGGAACTGGAGGTCCGTCAGCACGCGCTCGCCACGGCGCAGGAGAAGCTGACCGCCGTGACCGCCGACGTGGAAACGCTCAACCGGCTGATGCGCGACCGGACCGGCGCCCAGGCCGCCCTCGGGCAGGTCCGCGCCGCCGCCCTGGCTGCCGAGCAGGCCGTTCGCGAACTGCACGCCCGCCTGGATGAGATCCAGGCCGGCCAGCCGGGACTGGAGGCACACCTGCACTCGGCCCGCGCAGGACACCAACGCCTGCAGGCGCTCATCAGGTCCCGCCAGCTTTCCGCCGCCGCCGCCGCGCTCGCCCGACAGCTCCAGAAAGCCGAGGACGCCGCTGCGGCCGTCACCGCTCTCGAGACCCGGAGGGATCAGTGGCCCGCGATCGCTCCTGCGAGGCTTAAAAAGATCGAGGAACTCGCCGAATCGGTCCGCACCCTGCGCGCCCAGCTTCAAGCGCTGGGACTGACCGTCGAACTCACCCCGGAGCAGGCGACCACCGTTGAAAACCGCGGCGACACCGCCGCCTCCCCGCAGCCGCTGGCCGCCGGCAACACCGTCCGCATGCAGAGCCCGCAGTCGCTGGACCTGCAGCTCATCGGCTGGGGCCGGATCCTCATCCGCTCCGGCTCCATCGAGGTGCAGGCCACCGCCGCCGATCTTTCCCGGGCCGAGGCGGGACTGCAGGAGGCGTTGCAACAGGCGGGGGTCGGCACTTTGGAAGCCGCCCGGGAAGCCGTGCTCGTCCGCAGGGACCTCGAAGGCCAGCTCAAGGCCGCCGGTGCCGCGCTCGCCCCGCAACTCGGCGACCACGAAACACTCGAGAAGCTGCGGCAGGCCGCGATGACCGAAGCCCGTCGTGCGGAATCCCTGGCCGTCTCCCTCACGCCGTCCGATGACGAGCAGGCGCGCAGCCTCACCGACCTGGAAGCCGACGAGGCCGCCCAGGCCGAGCGGGTCGCCGCCGCCGACAACGCGCTGTCTGTCGCCAACACCCAGCTTGCCCGGCTGCGGACCGAGGAGCGCGGCGCGGTCCAGGGCTCGCAACAGGCGGCCCGACAGGCGACCGAACAGGAGTCGCAACTGCGCAGCCTGGAGGTCCGGATCCAGGGCATCGCCGACCGGTATCCCGACGGCCTCGACGCCGCCAGGACCGCCGCCCAGCTCGCCTTCGCCCAGGCCGAGGCGCGGGTCGTCGCCACCCGGGCAGGGCTGCCGCCCGACTTCGAGAAACTCCCCGAGCGGAACAAACGGGCGGCCGCCTCGCTCCAGCAGATTGCCAACGACCTGGTGGCCCGGCGCAGGGAACGCGATCAGGCGCAGGGAACCCTGGAAACCCTCGGCGGTCAGGGCCTGTACTCGCGGGAGACCGATCTCGAGGAACGTCGCGCCGAGGCCCAGCTCCGTCGCGACGCCGCCCGGGATCTTGGCGGGTGCGCCCGCGTGGCCCACGACCTGATCGAACACCGCAAGCAGGCCGCCACCAAGGCCGTGCTCGCCCCCCTGGAGCAGCGCCTGAGCGCCGCGTTCGCCGAACTCACCGGCGAGGCCACCCGCCGGGTCTTTCTCGACGAGCGCCTCCAGATCGCCGGCATCGGCCGCCTCCGCGAGGAAACCCATGGCTTCGATCAGCTCTCGCAGGGTGCCAGGGAGCAGCTTCTCCTCTGCCTCCGCCTGGCCGTCGCCCAGGAACTCGCCACCGAGGAGCCCCAGGTCCTCATCCTCGACGACGTCCTGGTGAACACCGACCCGGTGCGCCAGGACCGCATCCTCGACGTCCTCGCCGCCCAGACCGCGCACCTCCAGATTCTCATTCTCACCTGCCACCCCGACCGCTACCGCGGCGTGGGCCAGCCGATCCCGTTCCACACCGTGTGAGCCTGGGGAGTGGGTTCTGGAGGTTCAGCGCGAGCCGATCGCCGCCGCTGTCGGACCCCGGGCCGGGGAGTCTGTCCTGCCGGCCGGATGAGGCATCGAGCCAAGTGGGAATCGGATCCTTGCAGCGCAGCTTTCCTTGATGAACTCTGGTCAAGTAATATGACGACGACCTTGACTGGGAAGAATCAGGTGACCGTTCCGGCCGAGCTGGCCCAGAAGCTGGGGCTCCAACCCGGAGCCCAGTTCGACTGGGCTCTGGGAGACCGGCCGAACCGGATTGTCATCACCATCAAACCCACCCGGAAGCAATTGCTGGCACGTGTCCGGGCCATTGGCCGTGCGTTCAAGAACGAGGGCCAGGATCCCGTCGGAGACCTGGTGCGTGAACGCGAGGAGGACGAGCGGCTTCGCGGAGAAACGCTGCGATGAGCGGGGTGTATGTGCTGGATACTTCGGCGTTGCTGGTGCACTGCCGGGAGGAACGGGGGTACGAGAAGGTGGAGCACGTCTTGGAGCGTCCGGAGGGCGGGGTGTTCGTCAGCGCGATTACCTGGCTGGAGTTCCAAGTTCGCCTCCGGGAATTGATTCCCACGGAGCGTGCGCGCCGTGAGGTTCTCGACATCTACGGACAATTGCTGGCGGAGGCGTTGCCGGTGACCCGCGAGGTGGCCAGCGCCG
>JAFLEG010000571.1 GCA_017302195.1 Verrucomicrobiota bacterium | reverse complement strand
T
Organism: Verrucomicrobiota bacterium; assembly: GCA_017302195.1. Classification (GTDB taxonomy): domain Bacteria; phylum Verrucomicrobiota; class Verrucomicrobiia; order Limisphaerales; family UBA9464; genus UBA9464. The sequence goes on along the minus strand of JAFLEG010000571.1, from coordinate 3,691 downwards.
GCCCAGATAACCAAATTGCAGCTTCGGCTTCTCGAACTCCGCCTGGAAGCCCTTCACCACCTTGGCGGCGGCGGCGATGTCCTTCTGGCCGGTCACGACGGCCAACTGCCCGGACAGCACGCCGGACAGATCCGCCAGTCCCGCCTCCTGGGCGGCGACGCGGAAGATGGTGTTCTTGACCACGTGAACCTCGCCGCCCGCCTTGCGCAGGCGCTTGCGAAGTTCGGTGAAGCGGGAGACGTCCAGGCCCCGGTAATCCACCACCAGGAAGAACGGCGAGCCGTTCAGCTTGGCGAGGTACTCGGCGGAAATGAGTTTCTTTTCGGCACGCATGGAGGAACGAAATGGTCGGGGTTGCGGATCAGTTGGTGCCAAACTCCTTGAGATCCAGCCGCACCGGCGGACTCATGGTCAGGGAGAGGGTGCAGGATCGGACGAAGACGCCCTTGGCGCTCGACGGACGGGCCTTGAGGACCGCCTCGATGACGCCGCGGGCGTTCTCGACGATCTGCTGGGTACTGAAGGTGGCCTTGCCCACCGGCACATGGACGTTGCCGGCCTTGTCAATCTTGAACTCCACCCGGCCCGCCTTCACTTCCTTGACGGCGCGGGCGACATCCTCGGTGACGGTGCCGGTCTTCGGATTCGGCATCAGACCGCGGGGGCCGAGCACCTTGCCCAGCTTGCGCACCTCGGACATCGCCTCCGTGGTGGCCACGGCCACATCAAAGTCCGCCCAGCCCTCCTGGCACTTCTTGATATAGTCATCGAACCCGACGTGCTCCGCGCCGGCGGCACGGGCGGCTTCCGCCTGGGCTCCCGGCTTGGTGAAGACGAGCACGCGGACCTGCTTGCCCGATCCATGGGGCAACGGGCATGTGCCGCGCACCATCTGATCGGACTGCTTGGGATCCACCCCCAACCGGAACGCGAGGTCCACGGTTTCGCTGAACTTGGCCTTGGGGAACTTGGCGAGCACCTCGACCGCCTGGGCTAGCGGATAGTTCTTGCTGGAATCGACAAGTCCCAGCGCCTTTTGATAACGTTTGCTTGGCATTGTTGTATGCGGTGCTGACGGGCGAAGCCCTCCCGCTCCATTGTGTTCAACGCCGGGGGATGAAGATCCACCAGCGAAAGAGCGACAAGCTATGGGGCGATCACCGAGAGGAGTCAAAACCATTTTCCAGAATTCTTGACCATGCACCGTACCGGCGGATCGAAACCACGGAATCAAGCACCGCGCGCATGACTCCGCTTCGTGTTCTCGTGGTGGCCGGCGATCCCAGCGGCGACCTGGCGGCCGCGGAACTCATCGCGGCGTTGCGCCGGGCCTCGGGACCGGTCCCACCGCGATTTTTCGGAGCCGGCGGGCCGGCGATGGCCGCTGCCGGAGTCCCCCTGCGCCATGAGCTGACCGGCCGGTCGGTGATCGGACTCGAGATTCTCCGGCAAGTCCGGTGGTTTTGCCGGGTCTTTGACGACCTGAGGCAGGTGGCCCGGGAACAGGTTCCCGATGTGGTCCTCGGGGTGGACTACGCGGGGTTCAACCTGCGCCTGGCCTCCGCCCTCCGGCGGATGGCCGATCAGGGATCCGGTCCCTTTGCCAACTGGCGTCCCCGGATCATCCAGTACATCTCCCCCCAGGTCTGGGCCTCCCGGCCTGGAAGGGCGCTGCGGCTGGAACGGACGCATGACCGGCTCCTGGCCATTCTCCCGTTTGAAGTCGCCTGGTATGCGCAGCGGGCGCCCGGGCTGCCGGTCACTTTCGTAGGCCACCCCATCGTGGATCGCCACGCCCTCGCGCCACCGCCCCTGGAAGTGGAGCCGCCCCAGGAGGGCCCGCCCGTGGTCGCACTGCTCCCGGGAAGCCGGCCGGGCGAACTGCGGCGGCATCTCCCGGTGATGCTGCCTGCCGCACAACGCGTTTTCCAGGCCACGGGTGCCCGCCTGAGGCTGGTCCTGGCCCGGGAGTCATTGCGGACGGTGGCGGCACCGCTGCTGACCGCGCACCCGGAAGTGGCGGTTCAGGTCGGCAATCTCGATGCGGTGCTCCGGACCGCCACCGCCGCCCTGGCCTCCACCGGCACGGTCACCCTGGAATGCGCCTGGTATGGAGTGCCCACCGTCGCCCTCTATCGCACCTCCCGGCTCACCTTTGAGATCGGACGCCGCATCGTCACGGTGCCCAGCCTGGCCATGCCCAACCTGCTCGCGGGCGAAGCCGTCCTGCCCGAGTTTGTCCAGCATTTCGCCACACCGCAGGCGCTGTCGGAGGCACTGCTGCGCTTTCTGCGGGATCCGGACCTGCGCCAGACCATCCGGACCCGCCTGCGCGCCGTGGCCCGCTCGCTGGGAACCCCAGGCACGGCGGATCGCGCCGCTGCCGCCATTCTCGAGTGCGTGGCATCCCCGCCACGCGACAGGAGCCGTGCCGGCAAACCGCCGCGCTGAGCCGACTCAGCCGCGCCCCCAGGGAAGCATCACCCGGATGTGGCGCCGGTCCGGGTCCAGCACTGTGACAAAGGTGGTCTCCTCAAACCGGCGCGGCGGGTGCAGCGGCTTCAATCCCAGCGTGTCCAACTGCTTCAGGAAGGCATCCATGTCCGGCACCGTGAAGCACAGTTGCATCGAGTCGTGTCCGCGCTCGGGAGGCTCGCCGAGATCCGCCGAAGACTGGATCGTCAGGTACAGCCCTCCCAGCCGGCCGGCATAATGGGTTTGCCGTCCATCATGACGCTCGGCCGCGAGCGGCAGGCCGAGGACATCCCGATAGAATGCGGCGGTGCGATCCGGATCCCGGGTCAGCAGCAGCAGGACGGACAGTTCGGCAGCCGGGGCTTCAGCATTCATGGTCGGGCGACAGTGCCCGAGTTGCCGCCGCCGTCCCACCGAAAGTTGATACGCACGGAACCGGCGTCCCGCCCGGTTCTTCGTGAACTGACTTCGCTTTCTGGGCATGGCTGCGAATTGAGGCACGGGAGCCGAATAGTCCACGAGGGTCTGGGCGGGACGCGTGTGCTCCCCATCCCAAAAATGAGATGCACCCCCGAACGGCGCGGGAGGGAAATTCCATGGACGCCTTCATGGCAATTCGGGAGCGTCTCCGCCCGTTCTCCGTCCCTCCATCGCGTGCCCTCCCCGATTCTCCAACTCCACGGCATCCAGAAGGCCTTTGGTGCGGTCCGGGCGTTGCGCGGTGTCTCATTCGACCTGTTCCCCGGCGAGGTGCACGCGCTGCTGGGCGAGAACGGCGCCGGGAAGTCCACACTGATCCGGATCATCACCGGTGCCCACACACCCGACGCCGGGGAACTGCGGCTCGAAGGCACGCCGGTCCGCATCGGCTCCCCGGACCGGGCCCGGGCTCTGGGAATTGCCTGCGTCTATCAGCAGCCCGCCCTGTTTCCGGATCTGTCGGTCACCGAGAACATCGCCCTGCGGCTGGAGCCGGCCGCCCCTCTCCGGCGGGTGCGCTGGGCGGATCGCCGCCGCCGGGCGGAGGTACTGCTGACCCGGCTGGGCGCGGACTTCAGCCCCGATCGGCCAGTATCCCAACTGTCCATGCCCGAGCAGCAGTTGGTGGAGATCGCCTGCGCCCTGGGTGCCGGAGCCCGGATCCTCCTCTTCGACGAGCCGACCGCCTCCCTGACCAGCGCGGACCAGGAACGCCTCCACGGCATTGTCCGCGGAC
>JAFLEG010000570.1 GCA_017302195.1 Verrucomicrobiota bacterium | reverse complement strand
GGGCCCAGGAGACGGGCGAGGAGGGGACCGGGGGTGCGGCCAAGGCGGACATGGCGGTCACGCCGCTGGCGGTGCCCATGCTCGCGGGTCCCGGCGCGATCTCCACGGTCATCCTGCTCCAGGCCAAGGCCGACACCGTTGCCAAGCACGTCGCGCTGTTTGGCAGCATCCTGGTGGTCTGCGCCGCCAGCTACCTGGTGTTCGCCCTCTCGGCCCGCGGGGCCCGCTGGCTCAGTCCCATCGTGCTCCGCGTCACCACCCGGGTCATGGGCCTGCTGCTCGCGGCCATTGCCATGCAGTTCCTGCTGAACGCGCTCCGGGAGGTCGGCCTGCTGCCTGCCCGTTCGTGAGCCCCGAAGGGAGGGCACCGCAGAGCCTCAGAGATATCCGTCATGCATCCGAGCCGGGGCCGTTCCCGGACTCACGCATGCGCTCCAGAAGATTGCGGGTGATCTGCTGCACCCGCGGATCGGGACCCTGGGGCGCGGTATACACCTGGGGACGCAGATAGCCCGGCGGTTCGGAGAGGCCGTCGCCCCACCAGATGGTGGCGGCGTTGAACACGAAGTTGCCCTTCGGACCGGGATAGACGGTGGCGGTGAACACCCCGCCGTTGGGTTTGCCGGGGGCCTCCTGGGTGGGACCCGAGGCCACGATCTCCAGGCCGGGAATCGGCGCCGGATCCCCGTGCCATTCCCAGCCCACCAGGCCGGGAATGCCATCGCCCTGCCGCATGCCGGTGCCGGCGAAGAGCCAGTGACCCGGCTGGACACAGGTCCAGTCGGCGCCGCCGGTCACGGGACCCGTGCTGTGGGCGCCGACCAGTTCGTTGGCATACGGACGCTCATGCGCCAGGGAGGCCATGGCCACGAAATCCCGCGTGCCGCCGGGCGGGCCAAACACGCCGGTCCGCTCGAACAGGCGGTCCGGACGTCCCGCGCCGTCCGGAGAAAAGGCGATGCGGCCGCAGCAGGTGTTGCCGGAAAGGAAGGCCACGTTGACGCCGTCACGGACCGCGCCCTGGACGTTCCGGAACATTTCGGGCGTCCAGTATTCATCATGCCCCACCGACAGGAACCCGCGGGCGCGGCGGAGTCCGGAGGCATCGGCATGGGTGTCGTGGTTGGAAATATAGGTCAGGTCGCAGCCCTGCTGCTCCATCCAGTACGCGACGGGGAACTCCCAGAGCAGGAACTCGCCCGAGCCCTGCGACAGTGGGGCGTCGAAGATCTGGCAGTAGCGTCCGTAGGGCCGGTTGAACCCCACCTGCACCCCGCCGCCCCAGTACCATTCGTTCTTCCCGTCGTCGTAGAGGGAGAAGTGATCGGGCCAGCGGTTGTAGGCCTGCCAGGTGTGGTCGCTGCACTGGAACAGGAAGTCCGCCCGGCGGTCATCCCGCACGAGGAACACCACGTAGCTTTGCAGACCGCCCTGAAGTTCCGTGAGCTTGCCCAGGTACACCCCGCTCAGCCAGTCGCGCGGGATGCGGAGCGTGGTGCAGGACGTCCACTCACAATCCCGCCGCCGCTTCGGACCCACGGGCGGATCGGGCTGCGCCCGCCCCGGGAACGGTCCCAGCGACGCCATCCGCCGGCCACCGTCGCCGCCGTACCACCCCAGGCGGAAGATCTCGAGGGTGAAGTCGGATTCAGGCCGGGTGCTGACGAAGAACGACAGTTGCTCGCCGGCGCGCAGCGACAGGCGGGAGACGTAGCCTTCGATCCAGGGACAGCGCCAGCGCGTCGCCGGATCCACCCGGGTGCGGGTGAGCATCCAGTCGCGGGTGCCCGGCCGCCGGTTCTCCAGGACCACCGGATTGGGCGCATCCGGCCCGTGGACTCCGGTGGTGCAGCCGCCCAGCGCGGCCGCGCTGGAGGCGGCAGCCAGGCCCTTGAGGAACCCGCGGCGATCGGGATCCGGTGGCAGGGACGGTGGCATCAGCGGGTCAGTTCGGTGATCCGGATGTTGCGGAACTGAACCACCGACTTGTCATCGTGATTCTGGAGTCCGAGATAGCCCCTGGCCGCCCGGAGTCCGCCATGCCGCAGGATCTCGGATCCGTTCAGCCAGATCACCCCCTGCGGTCCGCGCGCCTCGATGCGCACCTGATTCCATTCGCCGGCCGGACGCGACGCCACCCGGTTGGCCGCCACCACGTCGTACAATGCGCCGGTGCTCCAGGTCTTGGGCTCGGCCATGCCGTGGTCGTCCAGAATCTGCATTTCGTTCCCGGTGAAGGCCGGGTTCCTCTCCAGACCCGACCGCAGGAAGATGCCGCTGTTGCCCTTGGTGTTGATGGCGTATTCCAGCTCCAGGATGAAATCCGTGTACTCCACCGCGGTGCGCAGCCAGGAGCCGCTCTTCTCCGGATTGGTGGTCCAGTCCACGCCGTTGCGCCCGGTGAGCACTCCCTCCGACACCGTCCACTCGCCCCCGTGCATCACCACCCAGCCGTTGAGATTGCGCCCGTTGAACAGCGCGTGGCTGCCCGCGGGCGTCCCGGGGTGATGGCAGCCGACGGTGAGGGTCACGGCCAGCAGGGCGAGGCCAAGGATCGGACGGGTGGCGTGCATGCGGTCGGTGTACCGCAGGCGGCGTCCCGGGACCAAGCTCCTACTTCGACACGGCGAGGCAGTACAGGTTGGCCCGGCCGCGCAGGAACAGATCCGTGCCGGCCACGGCGGGCGAGGCGTCGAAGCCGTCGTCCAGCTTGTTGGTGGCCAGCACCTCCAGCGTGAGGGCGTCCTTGAGCACCATCGCCCCGCCGTCGCGGCCCAGCAGGTACACGCGGCCCGCCGCCCCCACCGGTGAGGCATAGACGCCCTGCAGCCCGTTGAGCCGTTCCGACTCGATACCCGGCTTGCCGGTGGTGGCATCGAAGATCGAGAGCATGGCGTTGTTGCCGGCGAAGAAATAGAGGTGGCTGCCGTAGATCATCGGGGACGGCACATAGGGGGTGCTCTTGTTGTGGCTCCACACGATGGCGTCGGAACCGGTCAGGTCCCCGGTGCGGTCCAGCCGGATGACCTGGAGCGCCGCGCCGCGGAAGCCGCTCATCACCACCACCCGGCCCTCGTGCGGCACCGGGCTGGGAATGGCATTGGTGGTCTGTCCGCCGGCCTCCCAGAGCAGTTTGCCGGTGGCCAGATCGTAAGCGCGCACCTTGTTGGTACCATTCACGATCACCACCGGACGCCCCCCCGACTCCATGATCAGGGGGGTGCTCCATCCGGTGGGCTCGTCGCGCTGCTGCCGCCACAGCTCCTTCCCGGTCTTGCGGTCCAGCGCCACGATGAAGTCCTCGCCCTCGTGATCCCACAGCACCACCACCGTCTCGCCATGCAGGGCCGGCGAGCTGCCCTCGCCAAAGCTGTTCCGGGTCCGCATGTCCCCCAGATCCTTCTCCCATAGGAGCTGGCCCTTCAGGTCGAAGGCGAAGATGCCAAACGAGCCGAACGAGGTGATCACCACCTCGCCGTCGGTCACCGGCGAGGCCGAGGCGAAGCCGTGGTCGCGATGGTGTCCTTCATGCGGCAACTGGGTGCGGGCCGTCCGCTCCCAGCGCGGCTTTCCGGTGGCCCGGTCGTAGGCGATCACCGTGAACTTCTGCTCCACCGTGGGCGACTCGGTCATGCCGCCCCCGCCACCGCCACCTCCGGGGCCGCGACGCCGTCCCGGGCCGCCTGGCCCATCCCCCGGCGGCGTTCCGGG
>JAFLEG010000569.1:1953-3713 GCA_017302195.1 Verrucomicrobiota bacterium | reverse complement strand
GAGGGCGATGCCAATCAGCGTCCACTTGACCAGGGGGGACTCTTCCGTGCTCCGTTCGGATTTCCGAGCGGAGGCCGACCAGCGGCGATTGGCGGATCCAGCCATAAGTCAGCGTTCGAAGCGGCTGGCCCAACGTTCCAGCAGGTTGATGACGGCCAGGAGTGTGAAGGAGATGACCAGCAGAACGACCGCGAGGGCCATGGCTCCTGGGTAGTCGTAATCTTCCAGCCGCAGGACAATCAGATAAGGGGCGATCTCCGTCTTGCCGCGAAGATTGCCGGAAATGAACACCACCGAGCCGTACTCGCCGATGGCGCGTCCGAAGGAGAGGGCAAACCCGGTGAGCATGGGCGGAAAGAGGAGCGGTGCAATCACCCGGCGGAACGTGACGCCGCGACTGGCGCCCAGCGTGGCGGCGGCCTCCTCGACCTCCGCGTCGAGATTGCCGATCACCGGCTGCAGGGTGCGGACCATGAAGGGCAGTCCGGTGAAGGTGAGGGCGATGACCACGCCCAACTGCGAGTACGCGCCGTGGATGCCGAGCGGCACGAGGAAGGAGCCCAGCCAGCCATTGGGTGCGAAGAGTGTGGCGAGGGTGAGTCCGGCAACTGCGGTTGGGAGCGCGAAGGGGAAATCCACCAGGGCATCCAGCAGGCGGCGTCCGGTAAAGTCGTAGCGGGTGAGCACCCAGGCCAGCAACGTGCCAAACACCGCATTGAGCAGGGCGGCAAGGAACGAGGCGCCAAACGTGAGTCGAAATGCCGCCAAAGCGCGCTCGGTGGTGGTCAGCCGCCAGATCTCGCCCGGGGACAGCTCCGACGCCCGCAGCGCCAGAGCGCCCAATGGGATCAGCACCACCGCGCTCAGGTAGAACAGCGTGAATCCCAGCGTCAGCCCGAAACCGGGCAACGGAGTGTATTTCCTGCCAGTCATGAGCGACTCAGCCGGCTGGCGGACTGGAAACGCCGAGACAAGTGAACGGTGGATGGGATCGAGACATCGAACCAACAGTTCGTCCGGTAAATCCCGATCAGGTCAAGCGAGTATTGTTTGATTGCCCGGGATGGCGCGATGACCGCTGGTCAGATGTTCTGTCCCACGGCTTGGAGATATCGGTATTCGGTGAGGATGGTGGTCAGCGCGGCAACGAGAGCGTCCACCTGACGGTGCAGCGGGGCCTTCTGTGGCGTCTCCAGGGTGATTTCGAACGGGGGATGGCGGAGGTTGGGGCGCGCCTGCAGCATGCCGGGATAGCCGGACCGGATGATGCCATGGCGCGCCTCAAAGCCGTCAATGGTCTCGCGATGATTGCGGGGTAGAAAGCGTCCGGCCTGAAGCAATGCCGGCTGGAGCAGATGTTCCGAGAGCACCGCGCCCCGGACGAATCCATACAGCCCGTCGCTGGTATCGTCACTGTGCAGTGTGATGATGCCGTCGAAGGCCTGTTCCTGAATCTCCGATTCGAGCACCTGGACCTCCGGCTCCACCGTGTCGGTCCAGAACTCGCGGTTCAGATCCTTGCCGGACCGGGAATGTCGGGTGTTGTCTTCAAACCCGCTGGGATTGCAGACCGGGTACAGAAAGAGCCCGAACCCCTCGCCGAGTTCCGGCTGTGCGGCGAGCTGCTCCAGGAATCGGCCGAGGGCCAGCACCCCTTCTGGTTCGTCGCCGTGGATGGTGGCAAATACGCCGACGCGCATCATGTCACCGCCCCCGCGGCGTCCGATGTAGAGGTATCTCGGGATGCTGTAGGGGCGTCC
>JAFLEG010000569.1:1437-1932 GCA_017302195.1 Verrucomicrobiota bacterium | reverse complement strand
GCGCGGTGCCCAGCACGCGGGTGCACCCCTGCATGACCCGGTCGAAGGGTTCCAGGACCCGCTGGAGGGAACGGCGTTGGACGGCGGGCTCCTGCTCGGAAGTTGTGGAGGCCAGGAGCGTGTGAGTTTCGGGCGTGGTGTTCATCGGAAGTCTGGAGTCACAGGGTGACAGGTGCGGACGGAGTCACCGCTTCAGCGCGGCCTCCTGGATGGAATCGAAGGTGCCACCTTCGCCGAAGTGCTTCTTCTGCGCGGCCGCCCAGCCCCCAAAATCCCGGTCAATGGTCAGCAACTCGATTTTGGGATACTGCGCCGCGTGCCGGGCTGCCACCGAGGCGAGACGCGGCCGGTAAAAATGCCGGGCCACAATTTCCTGGCCGGATTCGGTGTAGAGGAACTCGAGATAGGCCTTGGCCAGCGCCTCGGTGCCCCTCCGCTTGGTGGTCCGGTCCACCACCGCCACCGATGGTTCCGCGAGAATGCTCACACTGGGCG
>JAFLEG010000569.1:0-1427 GCA_017302195.1 Verrucomicrobiota bacterium | reverse complement strand
CACGCTGAGTTGCGCCTCGTTCTCCCAGGTGATGAGCACATCGCCGATGCCCCGCTGGGCAAAGGTGGTGGTGGCTCCTCGGGCTCCGGTATCCAGAACCGGCACGTTCTTGAACAGCGCCTGGAGGAACTCGCGGGCCTTGGACTCATCGCCGCCATGCTTGCGCAGAGCATGCCCCCAGGCCGCCAGATAGTTCCACCGGGCGCCGCCGCCGGTCTTGGGATTCGGGGTAATGACCCCCACCCCGGGCCGGACAAGGTCGTCCCAGTCGCGAATGCCCTTGGGATTCCCCTTCCGGACCAGGAAGACAATGGTGGAGGTGTAGGGGGCGCTGTTGTCGGGAAGGCGTTTCTGCCAGTCCTTCGCCACCGCACGGGACCGCTCCGCGATGGCGTCAATGTCGTAGGAGAGGGCCAGCGTGACCACGTCCGCGGCGAGTCCGTCCATGACGGCCCTGGCCTGCTTTCCGGAGCCGCCATGCGATTGCTGGATGGTCACGGCATCGCCGGTGGTTTCCTTCCACTGCCGGGCAAAGGCGGCGTTGATGTCGGCGTAGAGCTCCCGGGTGGGATCATACGAGACGTTCAGCAATTGCACTTCGGCCCCCTGGAGGGCTGCGGTCAGGAGGAGGGCGGCCGCCATCCAGCGGCGGGTTCCGGCGGAGAACAGGGATGAGCACATCATGGGAGTGGCGAGCGTGTGGCGGAAATCATTGCACGGAGTCCGGAATCTGGCCGCGGCGCCAGTCGTTGTCCTGATGGCTGCGCCAGGTGCGGTTGGTCTGGGTCTGCTCGGCGTGGCCGTCGGAGTAGGTGATGTTGGCGATGCCAGCATGACGCCCCAGCAGGCGGGCCTGCTGGTTGGCCCCCCCGGAATCGTCGAAGGCCCAGGGCTGGGGGTACATGCCGCCGCGGGAGGGCGAGCCATTGGCGCGTCCGGCGTCTCCCAGGACGATGAAGTTGGCCGGACGCAGGATCGAGGTCAGCGGGGTGGTCTCGTTGAATCCGAAATCCGGATTGGCGCGGTACCAGGCCTGCTGGGAGGCCCCATCCAGGTTCGCCTCGTTGTGATTGTTTCCATAGTCGGAAGTGAACCAGGCACCCGCCTTGGGGGCCTCCCATTTGGGTCCGTTGGGGCACCGGAAGACGTTGGTGGCCTGTCCGAGATAAGGAAGGAGCACTTGCCGGTAGGAGTACGGCGCCCGTGCGTCCCAGGTATCCGGCGTCCCCGGAGGAGCGGTGCGCTCGGTGACATACGCGGGGAAGCGGCCCCCGTTGTCCTCGACGTATAGGGTGTAGCCGATACCGATCTGTCGGACATTGCTCAGGCAGAGGACGCGCTTGGCCGTGCCTTTGGCCCGGGCCAGTGCCGGCAGCAGCATGCCGGCCAGAATGGCGATGATGGCGATGACCACCAGCAGTTCGATG
>JAFLEG010000057.1:10482-11726 GCA_017302195.1 Verrucomicrobiota bacterium | reverse complement strand
CCAGGGATCGGACTCGATCCAGGGCGTGGTGGTGACCGTGCTGGACGGCAAGGATCAGGCGGTCTTCGTGAATGTGGTGGGCAACATCCAGCCGGAGAAGATCGCGCAGTTGGGAGAGCACTTCGGCATTGATCCGCTCCAGAAGCTGGGCAAGCGCGCCGACAAGGAAAAGAAGTAGCCGTCGGCCTTCCCGGGGAGAACCCCGGCCGGGGTCGCACCTCCGGGATCCACACCGCGCCACGGCCCCACCGTGGCGCGGACAGCGTTCCACCCGCCGCTGCCTTCTTCCTCTTCCTGCTCCCCGGTCGTGTTCATGAATTCCAATACACCCCCGGCGTCCCGCACACGCCGGCAATCTCCCTGGCTCGTCTGGAGCCTGATCGCCCTCGCGGTGGGCATTCCGTCCCTCGCACTGTTCAGCCTGGTTCAGTGTTTCCGTCCCGGACCGGACGTCCGGGCGCTCGGCCAGGAGATGCGGGGGGGAGGCGCGCCCGGAATCGCCCTGCGCCTGGGCACGGTACCCCTGTCGCTGATCCGGTTCGGATTGCGTCGCACGCCGATGGATCCGGAGGCCCTCGCCGCCCTCGACGCGCTGCAGGGCGTGGAGGTGGCGGTGTATCCGTTCGCGGGAGCAGGTGATCCCGACGGAGTTCCCCGGCGCCTGGAAGCCGGCAGCGCCGCCCTGGCCGCCCGCGGTTGGCATCGCGTCGTCGGTGTTGCCAACGACGAGGTGACCGTCAGCGTGCATGCCCGGGACGACGCACGGCATCCGGACCGGTTGGAACTTTGCGCCGCGGTGCTGCACGACGCGCACTGCGTGGTGGTCTCCGTCCGAGGCGAGATCCCGGACTCGCTGCTGGCCTCCCTGGGTCAGCGGCTGCCCTCGCCGGGGCGGGGCGGCGGCAGGTACCTGTCGAACCACGCCGCGAACGCCCGGATATCCCAAAGCATGGTGAGCCATCCGTGACGGCCACCGCGGTGGACGACCAGTTCCACCGTCCGTCCCAGCTCCCGTGCGCGCGCCTGGAACCGTTGCGATTGATCCAGGGGCACCAGGGTGTCGGCGTCTCCGTGGAAGATGAGCGTGGGGGGCAGGTTGGAGGTGACGTGCGCGATCGGCGACATGTCGCGTCCGATCACCGCCCAGGCTGCCCGGTTCGTGGAGTTCGTGCCGAAGGCCTTCACAAAGCTTTTGGGCGGGCCGCCGTCATGGAGGTTCTCGGTGGACTCGCCCAGATTCAGCA
>JAFLEG010000057.1:0-10472 GCA_017302195.1 Verrucomicrobiota bacterium | reverse complement strand
GGATAGAAGATCGCCACGGCCTGTACGGCATTGCTCTCGCGATCCACGGGATCCACCGCAGTATCCCGACCTGGTCCGCCGCGGGTGGCCATCATTAGGCTGAGGTGTCCGCCAGCGCTGCCGCCGGTCACGCCGAGGCGGTCGGGATCCACCCCATGCTCCCGTGCATGATGGCGCACGAAGCGGACGCGCCTGCCGACATCCTCCACGATCTCCATGACGGTCGCCTTGGGTTGGGACAGGTGGCAGATCGGGATCACCGTGTAGCCCCGGCGCAGCAGTGGGGCGGTCATCCAGGGACGGAAGGAATTGGTCCCTGACTTCCAACTGCCGCTGACCATCAGGATCACGGCCAGTCCGTTGGGCCGCCGCGGCCGGACCACCTCCAGCGTCAGGTCGTGTCCGTGGCGCTGGCCATACACGATGGGGCCGGAACGGGTGAACGATGGATGGAAGTACCACCAGAGTCCGCCCGCGATGAGGCCTGCCAGGACGACCAGTCCCGCCAGGGTCCAGCCGATGATGCCAAGGAGGCGTCGCATGGAGGGTCAGGGTGCGGCGGCGGGGCGATTTTCCACGTACATGAGGCAGACCAGCGTGCCCGCGAAGTAGGTGAAGAGCTGGGCGGTGCCGTTGAACTCCGAGGTCAGCCATTGACCGAATCCGAGCTGCACGAAGACGAGCAGGCTCCACACCAGCGTTGCCTGCAGCGCCAGGGGCGTGCGGCGACCGAGGAACTCGACGCGCAGCAAGGCGAGGATCGCGAGTGCGAAGCCCAGCAGTTCGGCCAGGGTCAGCATCCAGAACGAGGCATGCAGTCCGGGGAACGTGGCGAGCATGGTCTTTCCGAACTTGTCCGGGAACCATTCCGGGTAGCCCTGCAGCGCCTTGCTGACGCCGGTGAATCCCCAGACCATGAGAAACAGCAGATTGACCGCCAGCAGGGCCACGGGTCGCGTGCCCTGGGGGAGGGGACCGGAGTTCATTGCCCGCAGGCTGACCGGAGCTGCGCTGCCTGGGAAGTCTCCCTGTGGACCCCGGGTGGCCGCGATGCGGCCTGAGGTTGTCGGGCGCCTGAGGTCAGTCCATGAAGTCCGAGCGATGCCGGAGGGCAAACTGAAGGAGGGGATGGCTCCCCTCCAGGCTGAGCTTCCTGCAGATGTTCTTCCGGTGTGTCTCGATGGTCAGCGGACTCACCCCAAGGCGTGCGGCAATTGCCCGGCTGGTCAGATTTTCCGCGACCAGGCGGAGCACCCGCCGCTCCGAGGCGGTCAGGTCTGCAAGGCCCGGCCGCTCCTGCATCAGCGCAGCGTGGCGGTTGCGCCGGCGCACCAGGAGCCCCGAGAGGGCGGGGCTGTACCAGGTTTCGCCCCGGGAGGTGGCGCGCAGGCATTCCAGGAGATCGGTGACGGCATTTTCCTTGAGGACAAAGCCGCTGACGCCCAGATCCACCGCCTCGTTGAAGAAGCTCTCGCGGCGATGCATGGTGAGGATGACGACCGGGATCTGCACGCCGGTCCGCTGCAGTTCGCGGGCCACGCCGAGGCCGTCTCGTCTCGGCAAATCCAGGTCCAGCACCGCGATTTCAGGGCGGCAGGATCGGATGCACTGCAGCGCCTCCTCGCCGTCCCCGGCCTCTCCCACCACGGTGAAGCGCGGGTCAGCGGCAATGACCTGCCGGAGTCCGGCGCGAAAAACCGGGTGATCATCCACGATCAGCACGCGAGTGGGCGGGGTGTTCATCGGAGGCGCTCCGCGGTCTTGGGGAGCGCTCTCGGGCGGCCCAGCGGTATGCGGAACTCCACGACCGTCCCGGCGCCTGCAGACGACCGGATCGAGCAGGAGCCGCCCACCAGGCGCAGCCGTTCGTTCATGCCCATCAGGCCGAGTCCGGCGCGATCGCCGGCGCAGGGGTTGGGGACAAATCCGACGCCGTCATCGCGAAGTTCGACGGTCATCCCGCCCCCATCGGTTCGGAGGTGCACCTGCACCTGCCGGGCGTCTGCGTGCCGGACCACATTGCTCAGGGCTTCCTGAACGGCCCGATACAGGCTGATCTCGGCATCGGGTGAGAGCGTCCCCTCCACGGGATCGGCGTCAAACCGGAGCTGCAGCGCTGCCGCCTCAGTCATTTCCTCGCAAAGCGTCCGCAGCGCACGGACCAGACCGAGCCGGTCCAGTTCCTGGGGGCGCAGGGCGTAGGCGATGGACCGCACCTCCTCGATCGTCCGCGATGCCCGATCCGCGATGTCGGCCAGCGGCCCGATGGACCCGTGAGCCGTTCCGGACTGTGCAGCCAGCAGGGCGGTGTTGCGGATCAGCAGCAGTTCCTGCCCGAGGCTGTCGTGCAGTTCGCCGGCAAGGCGCCGGCGTTCGGCTTCCTGGGAATGGATCAATTCCCTGGCGAACTCCTCCCGGAGCCGTTCCTGAGCCGCGTTCTCCGCCGCCTGCCGGCGTAGTCGGACCGCTTCCATGCGCATGCTCCGGCTGCGGAGCATCATCCAGAACATCATCGCCAGAACTCCCACGCCACCCGCCCCGCCCGCTCCCAGCAGCCAGGGATTGCGATACCACGGCCGGCGGGCGTGCAGTTCGACGCGCGCCGTCGGGGAGCGATTGAGGTCGCGGTCCACGGCCATGGCCTCGATGACAAAGTCCCCGGGGTGTTCGGGACGCCAGGTCAGTGATGGGGATGGGGCGGGGAGCGACCACGCCCCCTCGGGATCCCCGGCACCGCGGACCCGCCACCGAACCCGGTTGGCGCGGTCGGTCTCGGCGAGGATGGTCACCGGTTCGCCCGCGTTCACGGTCCTGCCGTCCGTTGCCCGAGTGGGTTCCGAACCGCTGGCCACCGAGGCGATGTGGATCCGCGTGGGGCCACGGACCGGCACATACCGGGTCAACCCCTGGTCGGTTCCAAACCAGAGGGTGCCGTCCGCGTCGGATCGGATGCTGAACACTTCATTCCCGGAAAGTCCGTCGCGGGTATCGAGAACGCTCCAAAGCTCTCCGTCGAAGACGCAGGCGCCGGCGGTCGTGCCGCACCAAAGCTGCCCGTCGCCCGCGACATGGGCCGCGAGGATCCTCCCCGACGGCAACCCCTGGCCGACGGGAAAATGTGTCCACCGTCCCGCCTAGCACCTCAGCAGCCCCCGGGACAGGGTACCGGCCCAGATCGTGCCGTCGGGGCCTTCCACCACCACGGTGGTTGGCAGGTGGAACTTCGGCTCCATGGGTGCATCGAGCGGGGCGGAGGTCACATGGAGCTGTTCCGGCGTGGCACCGTCCGGAGCGAGAAACATCCGCAGGGTCTCCGTCGGCGTGACGCGGCCGAGATAGAAATCCTGGGCGTACCAAATCGTGCCGTCACGGGCGGCGAGTATGGAGGTCAGCCAGCCCTCCCAGACCCCACGGTCTGTTGCTGGGCGGTGAAATCCTTCCCGGGAGGACCACCGGATAATGCCGTCTCCTCCGGTCGCCAGCCACACGGAGCCGTCAGGTCCCTCGGAAATCGAGGCGATGCGGTTTCCGGGAGAACCCGGCACCGGCTGGAATTGGTCCCCATCCAACCAAAGAACTCCGGAATCAGTGCCGATCCAAAGCCGCCCCGCCCGATCCACCTTCAGGCAGCGGATCCCCCGGGCGGTGGACCATGTCTCCAGGTTGCCCTGCCGCCAGCGCGCGATGCCTTCGTCCGTCCCGATCCACAGGCTGCCGTCCGCGCCCCGCTCGGTGGCCCGGACCGCGCGGCCAGGCAGTCCGTCGGCCTCGTTGAGCTGTCCGACGCGTTCCTCCACGCGACGCCAGGCGCCTTTGCCGGACGTGCCGATCCACAGGGTGCGTCGGGAGTCGGTGGCCATCGATAGGACCGGGCCGAACCCGATGTCATCCCGGTTCAGTCCGTAGTCCGACCAAGCACGTCCGTTGAATCGGTGCAGCCGTCCCGAGGCAATGGCCCAGAGTTCCCCAACCGCCGTGGCCTGCCAGTCCGTGGGTTCGAAGGGGTTGTCCCGAGGCTCGGAATCCTCCCCTTCTTGCCGTCCGTCCGGCAGGCCCGGTAGGGAGGCCCCGGCGTCGTGAAGGGTCCAGCGGCCTCCAGTCCACCGGATCCGTCCGCCGTCTGTCCAGGCCAGCACGGTGCCGTCGGGCAGCGTTTTGAGCGCCCGAACGAGGCGCGAGGGAAGCCCTGCCCCGGTGTCGAAGTGAACCCATTGCACGCCATCCCAACGGTGAATCCCCACCTCGCTGCCCACCCAGAGATCCCGACGATGGTCCACGGTAAGCGCATGAATCCGTCCCTTAGGCGGATGCGATCCCGGAGCGGGATGAAGCCGCCCTGACATCATCCGGGCCAGGCCCGTCGTGGTGCCCACCCAGAGATCCTGATCTCCACCGGGAGCAAGGGCGGTGACCTGATCGGAGGGCAGACCGTCCTTTCGTCGCCAGGTCGCAGCGAGGGTGCTGCCATCATAACGGCTCAATCCCCCGCTGGTGCCCAGCCAGACATTGCCTTCCGGGTCGGCTGCGATGGCGGTGACCTCCTGCTCGGGAAGTCCGTCCTCCCTTCCCAGCGGCCTCCAGGCGTGTCCGCTGTGCAGGCGCGGAATGCGGAAATCGGGCGGTTCGGCCACGGCGCCGGTCCGGACCTGGCAGTGGAACTCCGGGTCCGATGCCGGGGTCGAGAGCAGGGAGTCAGAGGCGGCCCTGCAGACGATCCGGTAGCGGCCCTCGCGCAGGTTCAAGAATTGGTACCGGCCGCTAGTATCCGTCCGGACACCGCCGCTCCACTGTTCCCGTCGGCCGCCGGGATCCGCATCCAGTTGCCTCAAGGCCACGACCTCGGCGCCCGGTTGTGGCACCCCGTTGAGCGTGGTCACGCGTCCCGTGACGGACCGGCATGGCCGCAGGGAGATCGGAAGCGACTGACGGGAGCCCGAGGTCATTTCGATGCGTTGCCGCGCGCCCAGGGTTCCCTGGATCACTTCGAGTTCCATGACGCCTGGGGGAGACACGACGTCGAAGTGGAAAACGCCGCGGGGCCCGGTGGCGACCTCCTGCAACAGGGCGTCTTCCCTCCACAGTCGGGCACGGCCTGCCTCGCAGGGTCCGGACTCCGAGGAGGCGATGCCGTCCAGAATGGCGGGAGCCGGAAAGGATGCCGGGTGCAGCGGGTGCTCCGGCACGATGCGGGCTCCTGCATGCAGTCGGGCGGGCTGTCGTTCCTGGCCGACCGACCGGACCGTGGAATCCTTCCCTGGCTCCACCCGGGGCTCGAACGTCCAGGCGGCCACCAGGCCCTCCTCCGTTCCTGCAATGACGGTCTGGCATCGGGACCGGAGGGCGTCCGCGGTCAGCACCCGGTTCCAGAGACACACATCGTCGAGCGCGCCCCGGAAATAGCCATTGTCGGGCCATGGGCTGCGTCCGAGCCATCGCAGCGGGGAGTGCCTCAGCAGCCCCGGGGGCACCGGCGCCGCATTGGTGGCGACGCAGGTGCCGTTGGCATAGAGACGGATGCCCTGCGCGCCGACGGTGGCGGCCAGGTGGACCCACCGGCCCGGCTCCAGCAGTGGGCCGGCCACGGCCTTGAGCGGAGCCGGCGTTCCGGGCTGCACGAAGAACACCGGGGTGCGAAATCCGCGGGCTTGATGGTTGAAGGCGACGGCGTGTCGGGTGTCCCCGAAATGGAGCGGCGCGTCGAAGTATCCCAGGTGATCCCACCGGACGCGAAGCTCCAGGGTGAATTCCTCCAGATCCGCACCCAGCCCTGCCGGTAGTTCGACGTACGAGCCGTATCCGTCGAGTTCCAGAACGTCCGCCCGTCCACAGGTAACCTGCACCAGGAACCACAGGAGCAGAAGCGCCCTTCCGGTCTGGACGTGCCGGGGGAACACCCCCGAATTGCATGAGGGAAGGGGGGCGGTGGCCATTCGGTGCAAAAATACGGTCTGAGGCGGGAACCGGCGAGTTTCCTGAGATGCTAGGTGCGCGCACGTCATGATGCCCGCATGGGTCTCTCCCGTCAGTGTCCCGGGGGAGGAATTCCCCGGAATTCCCGGATCCGGGTAGAGAGAACTACCTGGATGCAGGTACGACGTTTCAGCGGCTTCTTCGGACGGCGCCGCCCTGGCCGCCAGTTCCGGCGGGGAGATCCCCACCTTGGGACGGGATCTTTGCCTGGATCCAGGTAGGAGAAAATGCCTGTCCGCCGGGATTCAGGACAGCGCAGCGCCGGCGCAGAGTTGGATCCGTAGTCCATGCGACCGCGCGTTGTGCCGTGCGGCCCACCACATCCCTACCTCAACAATACCATGCCTGCTGACATTCAGATTGATCTGTCGAACACCACCGTCCTCCACACCGTGGACACCCAGCTCAGCCAGTTGCTTCACAATTTTGAGGGCTTGTTCCAGGGAACCGATGGTCCCAGAGAGGAATGGGTTCGGAGCCTGCACAACCACTTTCACCAGAGCTACCCCGGGTACGGTGTGATGGTCATCCATCCGAAACATGAAATCCACGGACCCGAACATTCGTGGATGGGGGTCCACAAGGAGTTCAAGAAGACCTGGGGAACGGTGGGATTCACCGTGTATGTGATTCGAAAGGGCAGCGGGACGGTTGTCACCAACCTCGGCGACGGGGGATTCATCAACTGGTGCTTCAGTGGCCACAGCAGGCGCGACGGCTCGGTGGCCACCTTTTGATTCTGACGGCTCGGGACGTCCTCACGCGCATTTTCCCAAATCATTGAACATGACCCTGCCTCCGTTTTCCGGCCTCTGGCCCCGCATTTTCAATTGGGGGGTGGTTGCTGCCGCAGTCGGCCTCGTTTCCGGTTCTTCCACAGCCGCCGAACCTCGCGAGTTGCTCAGCCCCGTGGTTGCCCGCATGCCGTTGCCGGGGGAGAACATCGCGCCCAGTTCGGTTCGGGTGCGGCTCAATCCCGAGGGCATTCGGGGTCTCGGCCACACTGGGACGACACTGGCCCTTTCCACTCCCGATGGGGGCCGGCACCTGCTGGAGGTGCGGGAGGTGGAGTCTCTTGGCCCGCAGCGGTTCCTGGTTCAGGGATCGGTCGCCGGATCTCCCGGAAGCCGGATGAGTTTCGCCGTGGATGAATCCATGGCCTCGGGAGCGGTGGTGCTGGGAGGCGGCACCCGGTACTCCCTGGGCGGAAATGTCCACGGCGACCTGACGCTCTCCCGGGAGGAATCCTCCGCCCGGATCCGCTGCGCGACCCACGGACTCCCGGGGGCTGAGGCAACGGGAATCGTCCTTTCTTCCGGGAGCGACCACTTCATTGCGGAGGCCGGGGCGACCCCCATCGAGGTGGATGTGCTGGTGGTGTACACCGCCCCCGCGCTGGAAGGCGCCGGCGGCATGGCAGGCATCCGGTCGCTGACCGACCATGCGTTTCTGGAGGCCAACACCGTGCTGTCGAACAGCCAGGTGGCCCTGAGGCTGAATCTCGCGGGACTGGTCCCGGTCCCCTACCGCGAGTCGGGCAACATCGGCACCGACGTGGGCGCGCTGGCGGGAATCACCTCGACACTGCGGACAGCCCATCGTGCCGACCTGGTGATGATGATCGTGGAGCGGGAGGACCAGGGATGGGATGGCGTGGCGCAGATCGGCCGGGCCGGAGGCAACAGTTCCCTTGCCTATTCGGTGTTCCGGCGGGCAGCGGTGACCTCCTATCCCCTCGTGGTCCACGAACTGGGACATCTCTTCGGGTGTTCCCATGATCGCCAGACCAACGCCTCCGACGGGGGATCCGGCGCCTTCGCCGATTCCCACGGGCACCGCTTCGAGGTGGACGGCACCACCTACGTCACCGTGATGGGCTATCAGCCGGGGATCAGCATTCCTCATTTCTCCAATCCTGAAGTGTCCTATCGGGGCGTTCCCACGGGGATTCCCCTGGGCCGGCCGCAGTCCGCGGATAACGCACGCACCCTCCGGTTGGTGGCGCCGTTCGTGGCGCAATATCAGCGGCTCACCAATCGCGTCGAGTTTGCCGGGACTGCTCCGTCCGTGTTGGAACGCGCGGGCCGGGTGGCGTTGACCCTGCAGCGCGCGGGTCCGCTCCACACGACGGCGTCCCTGACGGTCATCGCCGCGCCGGGGACCGCCGTGGCGGGCGTGGACTTTGACGGATGGACGAACGTGGTCGAGTTCCAGCCCGGGGAGGCCGAGAAGACGGTCGAGGTGGCCATTCACGATGATGTGCTGTCTCAAGGGTCGCGCACGGTGGAGCTTTCCCTCGCGCGGCCGGCGGCAGGAACGGGGCTGGGGGTGAACTCCCGGCTGACCCTGACGATCGAGGATGATGACGTGCCCTTTGAGTTTGCCCCACCGGTCCTGACGGTGGCGGAAGGGGCGGGACCGGCGACCCTGGTGATCCGCCGGTCGTGGCTGTGGCTGCCCCCGGTGACTGCTCGCTTGGATCTGGAGGAGGGCGGGAATGCCGGCGAACAGTTCACGATTCGCTCTGACCAGGGCGTCGAAATGCTCCTGCCCGTATCCATCGATTTCCCGGCCGGCCAGTCGGAACTCCGGTTCCAGGTGGCCGCGGTTCAGGACACGGTCGCCGAGGCCGACAGTCATGTGACGCTGCGGCTCTCGGGAGCCGACGATTCGCCGCCGATTCCGTGGGCACGCCTTGCGCTGCAGATCCGGGACGACGACCGCGAGGCGGTGCTCTCGATGCAGTTCGCTCCGGAACAGTACGGCGATCGGTCGGTGGGGCCGGTGCTGTCGCTTCCCGGCGGAGACATCCTCATGATGGTATATGCCCCGGGATTCAATCCGTCCGAGCCCACACTGCTGGTCCGCATGCACCGTGACGGTCGGATGGATCCGGGCTTCCAGCCCGCCCGGCTGCAGATCGCGCCGGATGCCGAGGCCAATTTTCTCTACGGTTTTCTGAACGGACTTTCGGTTCAGCCGGACGGAAAGATCCTGGTGTACGGGCAGTTTGCCGCAATCAACGGCGTGGCCATTGCAGGGCTGGCGCGCCTGCTGCCGGACGGGACGGTGGATCCGGAGTTCCGGACCGGTTCCGGTCCCAACGGCTCGGTGGCCGGCACGCTGCTCCAGCCCGATGGCCGAATCCTGGTGTGCGGTTCGTTTACGCGCTTCAACGGCTCGGCCCACAGCAAGCTGGTGCGGCTGAATGCCGACGGTTCCGTGGACGAGTCGTTCCGGGCGGATTTCGCGCCGGTGGGGCTCCATGTGTTCGACATCGCCTTTCAGGGGGATCGTCTCCTGGCATGCGGGATGTTTTCGAGTGTCAACGGTGTCAGCCGCAACAATCTCTGCCGGCTGCTGCCCGATGGGACGGTGGATGCGACCTTCCGGGCCGGCACCGGGGGATCCACCTGGGAGATCTATCCGCTGGCGGACGGGCGGTTCTATGTCCGGGGGCTGTTCCGTCAGCCCACGCAGATGATCGCCCGCTATCTGGCGAACGGCACCCTGGATCCGACCTTCCGGCCTCCGGCGCTGACCGGCTACGTCTTCGACCTGATGCCGCTGTCGGGCGACCGCCTGCTGGTGGCCGGAACCCTCAAGCAGACCTCGCCGGCGACACGGAACGGCGTGGCACGACTGCTGTCGAACGGCGCCGTGGATCCGGACTTTGACCTCGGACTTCCTCCCAGCGGATTTGTCGGCCGGTTCCTGCCGGGTTCCGCGAATGAGGTGCTGCTCTTTGGATCCATGCAGGGCGCCGTGGATGCCCCTGTCCAGACCGTGGCGACGATCAGAAACTTTCCCTGGCAGCCCGAGCTGGGATCCCCCGTTCCCGGATTGCCGGGATTGGAGTTCGGCACGCTCGGCGCCCGCGGGCTGACCCATGTTCTGGAGCGGACCGAGGACTTCCGGCAGTGGAGTCCGGTGGACACCCGCTTCTTCACCGAGCCGTCCGGCATCCTGCGCGATGCGTCGCCGCGGGACCTGGGATTCTACCGGGTGCGTGCGATGGATTCCCCGTGATCGCCGGCGATATCCCCGGTGGCCGGCTTCCGCGACGACCGGCCGAGCACAGCCGGCAGGCATGCTCAGGGCAGGCAGAACAGCTGTGCAGAGATCCAGCAGGCCTTTGAGGACTACCAAATGGACCGCATGGGCACGCTGCCGGGTGCGATGTAACCCGGAAGGGAAGACAGGGCGTGGGGTGCATCCGAGCTAGAGACGCTCAAACTTCAACGGGTATGTCCCGCCGGAGTTGAACTGGGCAACGTACAGGCTGCCGTCGCGGCCGATGCACACATCGTGCGGATGCTGAAACACGTCGCCGACGTGGCACATCGGCCGCAGTGAGCCGTCTGCGGCGTATTCGGGCGGGCTGCCGCCCGGATTGGAGACGACCCGCAGATTGCGGTCGAGGACGGAGACAAAACCGCGGCAGTTGCGGTCACGGGGCCAGTCGTCTCCAAGGTGCGCGACGAAGAAGTGGTCGCCGTGGC